>CAYWHQ010000017.1:0-10811 GCA_964457665.1 uncultured Prolixibacteraceae bacterium
CATAAGGATGATCTTTTCCGCTATGGTTACATAGGTTCCTTTGCCACCCATACCATACGGCAATATACAGACGAAATGGAACTGGACACGGTGAGCGGAAAGTGGGCGCACCTGCAGGATGGTTACCGCGATACCATTGTTGTTTTCACCCCTTCAGATATCAATCCCGAATCCTCAAACTGGACACAGCAATACTACAACCTCTTCGGCGATCCTGAAGGACATTATGAGAACGTCGACCAGATCATCTCAGGAAAAGGCCTGATCAATGGAATGGAACCGGCCTCTCCCTACGGCATATGGGCTAACATCGGGAACAGATATGGCGGATATGTTCAGACTACCTCCGACCAGGTTTCAGTGAATGCCTCCTTTGCCGGTGACTTCGGAAACCATGAAATCCAGCTTGGATTACAATACCAGCAACGGACCGCCAGAGGATTTACCTACACAGCACAGGAATTCTGGCCCCTGATGAGGGGCCTTGTCAATGCCCAGATCAGGGAGCTTGACCTGGCCAATCCTATCCCGATAATGCGTGACAATGTTTTCATGGACACTATATATTATTATAGGAAGTATGCTCCGACGCTGCAAAGGAATTTCGACATCAACCTGAGGAAGAAACTTGGCCTGCCGGTCGACGGAACCGACTGGATCGACCTGCTGTCATACGACCTGACAAAGAATACCATTAATTATTATGACAAGGACATGGTCCTTCATACGGTGACCAGTTCAGAGCCGATCCTCTCCGTGGATATGTTCAGCGCCGATGAATTGCTCGACAATGGCGACAACAAGGTCAACTATTATGGATATGATTATCTTGGCAAGAAGATGAGTACAAAGCCCGCCTTTGAAGAATTCTTTACCGCCAGGGATGCCAATGGTAATTTTACCCGTCCCATTGGCGCTTACCAGCCGATCTACCTGGCCGGCTATATACAGGATAAGTTTGCATTCAAGGACCTGATCTTCAACATAGGGGTTCGTGTCGACCGTTTTGATGCCAACCAGATGGTCCTTAAAGATCCTTACCTTTTCACTGCTGCACGAACTGCAAGCGAAGTTACAGAGATCAACGGCCAGCAGGTATTTCATCCGAATGGTATCGGCGGAGATTATGTGGTTTATGTTGATGATGCCAACAATCCATCCTCCATCACCGGGTACCGCAATGGCAGCAACTGGTTCAACGCTGAAGGAAGTGCCATCACTGACGTGAAGATCCTTGACCGCGGAAATGGCGTAACTCCCTACCTGGTTAAATCCAATATCAAGTCACCCCAGGATGCGGGATTTAACGTCAATGATGTATTCAAGGATTATGAGCCCCAGTGGAATTTCATGCCCCGTATCTCTTTCTCCTTCCCGATCTCCGACGATGCATTGTTCTATGCTCATTATGACATTCTCACCCAGCGTCCGGCTACGGGAGCCGTTCAGATCGACCCGATCTCCTACTATTTCATCTCATCCAGAGGAAGTGCAGGTACCATTTCAAACCCGGCGCTTGAACCGGAAAGGACCATCGATTATGAACTCGGTTTCCAGCAGAAGCTTAATAATGCTTCCTCATTAAGGCTTTCGGTATTTTATCGTGAAATGCGCGACCAGATCCAGCAGTTCCGCCTCTCCGGCGCTTATCCAAAGACATATTACTCGTATGCGAACATTGACTTCGGTACGGTTAAAGGTTTAACCGTTACCTACGATCTCCGCAGAACAGGCAACGCAAGGATCAGGTTCAACTATACCCTGCAGTTTGCCGACGGTACCGGTTCCGACCCCGATGCTGCAGCAAGTATTGTACGTTCCGACCAGCCGAACCTTCGTACGCTCAATCCTTTAAGCTATGACCGCCGGCACCAGTTCAATATCAATATCGACTATCGCTGGGGAAGTGGTAAAGAGTATAATGGCCCCGTGGTCAACCGCAAGAAGAGCGGCAAACCGCCAGTCCAAATCCTTTCGAATTTCGGTGGAAACGTTACGATTACCGGGGGTAGCGGTACTCCCTATTCAAAATCCAGCAGAGTATTGCCCTTTGGCGCAAGAGGACCGCTGCAGGGCTCCATAAACGGTGCACGACTGCCATGGCAGTTCCTGATCAACCTGCGGCTGGACAAAGATTTCAACTTTGCCCTCAACGCCAAAAAATTCGGTACCATCAACGTTTATATCGAATTCAACAACCTGCTGAACACCAAGAATGTTACCAATGTCTATCCTGCAACCGGCAGCCCCGATGACGACGGCTACCTGAGCGCACCCGAATGGCAAAATCAGATTCAACAGCAGATCTATTCGCCTTCCTATGTGGATTATTACTCCGTCTGGGTCAATAATCCCTATAACTATAGTTCACCGCGCACTATCCGTCTGGGTGTCATGTTCAATTTCTAATCGCTATGTTTAAAATCAATTCAGCTATGAAAAATATACTTCGCCTCTTCGTATTAGCAATTCTTTCCATGCTGGTCATTGGCTCCTCTTACGCAAGGGAAGTACAGACGGTTTCCAAGAGCACCACGACACTCAAGGCGACCGCAGCAGGTTGTCAGTCAGGATCGACTTACAAGTACCTCGACATCAACAACGTTCGTACCCTTATCTACTCCTATGGCAACGGATGGTTTCTCGAGGATGCAGAATATGAGATCCCCAAAGGCTCCAGAAAAATGTCGATGTTCTCCTTCTCCCTTTGGATTGGAGGGATCGACGTAAACAATAACCTCAAACTGGCAGCATACCGTTTCGGACAAGGCCCCACAAGCGGAACAGCCCATATCAAGAACGACTACTGGCCCGGGCCCCTGACCGTAGATGGTACGGCCAGTATCGATGAGGAAACGTGCGCAAAGTATGATAAGCTGTTTCCCATGACGCGTGCCGAGGTTACCGAATACCTGGCGTGGTGGGAAAATAAAGCCGAATTTCCAGATTACACCATACCGAAGTCGATCATGGAATGGCCGGCACATGGCGACCGTTCGAAAGGCCAGGCCTGGTATCTGGCTCCCTTTTTCGACCGCGACGGAGATGGTGTCTATGATCCGAAGCTGGGCGACTATCCCTATTATGATCTTGCCAACAAGCTTTGCCCCAGAAATCTGAAACCAGGCGAGAAAATAACCCGCGCCCGGCTGCGTAACGGAGAACCAGATGATACCCTGGGGATTCTTGTTGACCAGGTTATTAAAGGAGACCAGACCTTATGGAGTGTTTATAATGACAAGGGGAACTACCACTCTGAAACCCAGGGTGAACCCATTGGAATGGAGATCAGGGCACAGTATTTTGCCTTCGCCACCAACGACGAGATCAACAACATGACTTTTTATTCGTATGAGCTTGTTAACAGATCCACCTACACACTGACGGGAACCTATTTCAGCCAGTGGGTAGATCCGGATCTCGGTTATGCACGCGACGATTATGTCGGGTGTGACGTTGGACGCGGACTCGGTTACTGTTACAATGGAACCCCCAATGACGGGACGGGCCAGGTGGAGGCCTACGGTGCTCATCCTCCTGCAGTAGGTGTCGACTTTTTCCAGGGTCCCTACATGGATCCGGATTACAATACTGACGGAACCCCGCGTGACAATCCCAGGTTTACGGGCGATTGTTCCATCATTACAAGCGAATTCCCTTTTGACCAGATGGCCATCAACGGTGTGAACTTTGGTGACGGAATCCCCAATAATGAACGATTCGGGATGAGACGCTTCGTGTATCACAATAATGGCGGTCCCAATTATATGAATGACCCCAGATATGCCCCCGAGTACTATCTGCTTCTGAGAGGAATCTGGAAGGATAACCGGAAAATGGAATATGGAGGTAATGCCCATATATCAGCCGGTGCTTACGGTCCCGCCTGCGATTTCATGTTCCCGGGCGATTCTGATGTATGCGACTGGGGAACCGGAGGGCAGCCACCTAACGGACCAAAATTCTGGACAGAATCAACTGCAGGTAACAACCCGGATGACCGCCGTTTCATGCAGTCGGCAGGTCCCTTTACACTTAAACCGGGCGCCTGTAATTATATTACGGTTGGTATTCCCTGGGCACGTTCGGTTTCGGGCACTCCCTGGGAGTCGGTTGAATTGCTGCGGATTGCCGACGACAAGTGCCAGGCGCTTTTCGACAACTGTTTCGCCGTACTCAACGGACCGAACGCTCCTGACCTTACCATCGAGGAGATGGATAAAACGTTGATTCTTTATATCACCAACCGCCGGACCAATGACGCCGGTAACAATTATCAGGAAAAATATTCGGAATATGATCCGACGATCCCCAACCCTGATAATCTGCCACATAATCAAAGGAACGACTCCCTGTACCGTTTTGAGGGATACCAGGTCTATCAGCTGAAAGATGCTACAGTATCGGCTGCCGATATCATGGATCCAACCAAATCCAGGCTTGTTTTCCAATGCGATATTCAGAATAATGTGTCAAAACTCGTGAACTGGGAGCTTGACCAAAACCTGGGAGGAAATGTAGGGGTAATCATGGTTGACGGAGCCAATCGAGGAATTGCTCATTCTGTAGTTATTACGGAGGATAAGTTTGCCACCGGTACCGATAACAAGCTCGTTAACCACAAGCAGTACTACTATCTGGCAGTGGCTTATGCATACAATCAATATAAGGAATACAAACAGGATGATCCCGCCTTTATCGACGGACAGAAGAAACCCTATCTGCAGGGGCGTTCAAACATAAAGGTATATACTGCCATTCCTCACATTCCTGTGGGCGATATCACACGTTCTCAATATGGAGACGGACCTGTGATAACCCGGATCCAGGGGCAGGGTAACGGCGGAATGATACTGGAGATGTCGGCACAGTCGATTGCTGAAGTGATGGCGAAACCAATAGCCGATACCAACACTAACCGTTACGGAGATGCCGATTATCCGATTGTTTATCAACCTACCTATGAGGTTTCGCAAGGTCCCCTTAAGGTGAAGGTTATTGATCCGCTCAATGTTATCAATGGGAATTTCACAGTGGTGTTTGACAGCATGGTACCCGGACCGGTGAACAATCCTTACACGAATCCTAATATTCAGTTCGGAAAATGGAAGATGATCGACAATAATACCGGTGCGATTTACGAAGCTGATACAACCACCATTTACCCGTATGAATCTTTGTTCATCGACCTCGGGCTTGCGCTTACAATTCACCAGGTGTCGAGTCCTGCGGATACTTCGACTGCAGGTATCGTAACGGAGGACAATGCCCTGTTATCCGCTCCAAGCGCCTTGTATGATGATCCTTCGCGCCAGTGGCTTTCGGGAGTGCCCGATTTTGACGTACCCGCCAGTCCCCTGAACTGGATAAGATCAGGAACATACAAAGGCTCCGACAGTCGTTTCTATGATTTTGACATGGCCAGCAACAAGCCTGCCGATCCCAACAAGAACTACCAGAAGATACAGATGATGACGGTAGTGGATTGCCAGAATAACATTACGCTTCCACTGGGTGGTACCTGGGCTCCCTATCCCCTCGTTGCTGCCTCAAGCCAGCTTGGCCCAGCGGGATACAAGATCGGCCCTGCTTACGATGTGGCATCGAAAAGGTATAGTAAGATGTTTAACATAGCCAGTGTCGATGTAGTCATCACGCCTGACAAATCGAAATGGACACGTTGTCCTGTGATTGAAATGTGCCCGAATACTGAGCTGGCACAAGGTGGGGCAAAGCAGTTCGGACTCCGGGCATCCCGCTCTGTCAATGTGGATGGTGACACCGCAGTGGTGAGTTCCGACCCGATGTACAATTCTGACTATATCGCCCCCTATGGAATGGGATGGTTCCCTGGATACGCAATCAACCTTGAAACGGGTGAACGCCTCAATATCATGTTTGCTGAAAACTCATGGCTGGTAGCCGACAATGGCAGGGATATGCTGTTCAATCCTTCCTGCCGCGTATTTGATGCTGCCGGAGAGCCTGTTTTCGGCGGTCAGCATTACGTCTATATCATGGGTACCACACCGGTAAATTACAGTACGAGCTATCCTCCCTATAACCCCTCTGCCTATGATGGCGGTGTGAACTTCATCAAGGAGATCAGCAAACCACAGGATATTTTCAAAACGGTTGCCTATGCTGCCGGCATGTATGTAACGATCCCGCTATCGGTAAAAGATCAGGAATGGCTCAGCAATACGGTTAAAATAAAGATTCGGGTTGCCAAACCATATCAGCGCTATTATTCTCTGCCAATGCCGGAAGGATCTGCCGACACATTCAACAGGAACTATCCTGTATACACCTTCAATACGAACACCATATCCTCAGTGAAACAGGATGTCACCAAAGCCACAAGCGATCTTGATCTGATCAATGTTGTTCCCAATCCTTATTATGCATATGATGACTATGAAAGGAACCAGCTTGACAACAGGATTAAAATCGTGAACCTGCCGTTAAGGTGTACCATTACCATCTTCGATCTGAGCGGTACTTTGATTCGTCAGTTCATTGTTGATAAATCCGGTATACCGGAACCCCGCTCTTCTACGGATGGGATTAACACCGATGCGAAAACTTCCATTGACTGGGATTTGAAAAACTTTGCCGGCATCCCTATCTCTGGCGGAGTCTATCTAATCCATGTCAAGACGGACAACCTTGGCGAGCGAACGTTAAAATGGTTTGGTATCTTGAGACCAGTTGACTTGAATTCATTGTAATGACATCTATTCGAAAGACCATAAAATCAAAAAATTCAGGACTATGAAAAAAATATATAGCTGCTTCGTTGCAATATTCTTGATGGGATTGGTTCTCATACCGCTCGACCGGGCAACCGCCGGAAACAAGGACCGCTCCGGACAGGCCGGTGCATCCGAACTGCTGATCAATCCCTGGGCCAGGAGCACCGGGTGGGGTTCGGTGGGAACCTCATGTACTTTCGGACTGGAGGCGATGTTTACCAATATAGCGGGTACGGCCTTAACCTCCGGAACGGAGATCATTTTCTCCTATACAAACTGGCTTAAAGGATCCGGTGTCAACGTGATGGCCTTCGGATTCAGTCAGTCGCTCGGGGAGAACAAAGGAGTGCTCAGCGCCGCAGTGATGTCGATGTCATTCGGTGAGATCGATATTACCACCGTTAATTCGCCGGAGGGAGGGCTGGGTACTTTCAAGCCCAATTACCTTAATATTAATCTTTCATATGCCAAGGCATTCTCCAACAGTATCTATGGTGGTTTGAACCTTAAGATCATTTCGGAATCCATTGCCGATGCCAGTGCCATTGGGATTGCCCTCGATGCAGGGATTCAATACATCACCGGAGAAAAGCAGCAGATCAAGTTTGGAATTGCTTTGAAAAATGTCGGGGCTCCGATGAAATTCAGCGGCGACGGTCTCTCTTTCCGCGGAATCATCCCCGGACATGGCGATGACAACGACCTATTTACGGTAGAACAGAGATCAGCACGCTATGAACTTCCGGCAACTTTGAGAATTGGCGCCTCCTATGACTTTTTAATGGGAGAATGGCACCGTATCACACTTGCCGGTAACTTTTCCTCCAACTCCTTTTCCAAAGACCAGGTAACGGTTGGACTGGAATATGCCTTGAAGTATTATTTCCAGATCAGGGGTGGATTCACCTATCAGGGAGGTATGTTTGAAACTTCCCTTCCCGACAGGGGCACTGTATTTACAGGGCCGAGTGCAGGGTTCACGGTTTCGATGCCTTTCAATAAGGAAAAAGGAAGCGGGATTGCCATTGACTATTCCTACAGGTCGACCAATCCTTATGCCGGAACACATAGTATAGGTTTAAAACTTAACTTTTAACTTTCTTTCTGAGGTAATTTAATTTTCCTTCATTTAAGGCAAAAGGACCCTTTGCGGGGTCTTTTGCCTTATTATCATCTTAAATCTCAATTCTATGTCGGAGATAAAATATTACACATCAGACGGTATCCAGAAACTCAAGGATGAGCTTCAGCACCTGGTAATGGTTGAAAGGCCGTCGATCTCCCGTCAGATTGCCGAAGCCCGTGATAAAGGCGACCTCTCTGAAAATGCTGAATATGCAGCTGCCAAGGAGGCACAATCCATGCTGGAACTCAAGATTTCCAGATTGCAGGAAACCATCAGCAATGCCAGGCTCATTGATGAGAAGCGACTGGACAACAGTAAAGTCCTGATCTTTTCCACGGTTAAGTTGAAAAACCTGTCGAATGGGGGTCAGGTTACCTATACCCTGGTGCCGGAAAACGAAGCAAATATTAAAGAGGGAAAGCTGTCGGTAAGCTCTCCGGTTGCCAAGGGGCTGCTGGGTAAATCGACGGGAGAAACCGTGGAGATAACCATCCCTGCGGGAAGGATCACTTTTCAGATTGTAGAAATCTTCAGACAGACCATTTAAAATGAGTAGTGTATTTACAAAAATTGTCCGTGGCGAGATTCCCTGTTACAAGGTGGCCGAGGATGAGAACTATATGGCTTTTCTTGATATTCAGCCTCTGCAGGAGGGACATACTCTTGTTATTCCCAAGCAGGAAATTGATTATATCTTTCAGCTGGACGATTTACTCCACGCCGGATTGTGGAATTTTGCAAGACGTGTTGGATTAGCTTTGGAGAAAACGATTCCCTGCAAGCGGATAGGGATTACAGTGATCGGTCTTGAAGTGCCACATGCACATATTCATCTCATCCCGCTCAAAACGATGTATGATATGGATTTCCGTAAGCCTAAAATAAAACTTAGTCCGGAAGAGTTTGCATCCATCGCAACAAGAATTGCCGGCAATTTTCAGTAGGCCCTGATGTTTCTTCCTTCGATGTAATTGATAAAGGCCCGGTTCACTACTTTGTTCCCCCCGTGGGTGGGATAATCGCCAGTAAAATACCAGTCACCCAGATGACCCGGGCATGCATGATGCAGATTTTCAATAGTCTGAAAAACGATTCGTACTTTTGCATTGCAATCTGCGGGAGTTACCAGTCCGGCAATCTTCTCCGAGATACGTTCCGGTGTGAAAGGGTTATAAATCTCTTTTACATGATTTACCAATCTCTCCCTGGGCAGTGACTCCTGTTCTTTACATTTCCTGTAGACCTCATTAATGATATATTCCTGCCTCGTTTCTTTCAGGAGTGCAATCACCGCCTTAAAAGCAATAAAATCGGTAATTTTTGCCATATCAATACCGTAGCAATCGGGATATCGGATTTGCGGTGCGGAGGAAGCAACAACAATCATGCGTGGGCCAAGGCGGTCAAGGATCCTAATGATGCTCTGGCGGAGCGTGGTTCCCCTGACAATCGAATCATCAAGAATTACCAGGTTATCCAGCCCTTCCCGGATGCTGCCATAGGTGATATCATAAACGTGACCCGCCAGATCATCCCGCTGGGAGTCCTGCGTTATAAAAGTGCGGAGCTTAACATCCTTTACTGCAACCTTTTCGGCACGGGGCTTCAGCATCAGGATCTTTTTGACGTTTTCCGGAGTAAATCCATTTTCGAGGTGAAGCTGAATCAGCTTTTCCGATTTCACTTCATTACAGAACGACTGCAAGGCTTCTATTAAGCCATGATAAGCATCCACAGCCGTATTGGGAATGTAGGAAAAAACAGTGTTTTCGAGATCGAAGTTGATGGTTTTAAGCACAGAGGGGGCAAGCAGTTGTCCGAGTTTTTTTCTTTCGCGGTAAATATCCTGGTCGGTTCCTCTTGAAAAGTATATCCTTTCAAAGGAGCATGATCTTGCCGGTTCCGGATTCCTGAATTTTTTTTCGGAGATCTTGCCGTTTTTTTTGATAATGAGTGCATGCCCTGGCTTGATCTCTTGGATGCTGCTGTAATTAACATTCAGTGCGGTCTGAATAACAGGCCTTTCAGAAGTAACCACAACTATTTCCTCATCACTGTACCAAAAGGCTGGTCTTATCCCGGATGGATCCCGCATTACGAAGGCATCTCCATGGCCAAACATTCCGGCTATGACATACCCGCCGTCCCAGTATTTTGCCGAACGCTGAAGGATTTTGGCGACGTTTAGATTTTTGGCAATCTCATGGGTAACTGCTCGTTTAGGATAGCCTTTTTCTTTGAACCTGCGATAAAGCTGTTCGTTTTCCTCGTCAAGAAAATGACCTATTTTTTCAAGTATCGTGACAGTATCTGAAGTTTCAACCGGATATTGACCGAGATCGATCAGCTTGTTGAAGAGTTCATCGACGTTGGTCATGTTGAAGTTGCCTGCCAGTACGAGATTCTTGGTCATCCAGTTATTTTCCCTTACAAGCGGATGAAGATTCAGGACGTTGTTTTTTCCGAAAGTCCCATACCGCAGGTGTCCCATGTATAATTCACCCAAGGCGTCAATATTCGATTTCATCCAGTGTACGTCGGGAAGATTCTGAGGATTGTTCTTTTGAATCTCCCTGACCACATTGCCGATCGAATTGAAAATATCCTGAATGGGGGAGGCGTGATTGGAGCGATAACGATAGATGAACCTGCGTCCTGGTTCCAGGTCCAGCTTCAGGATGGCAACACCTGCACCATCCTGACCCCGGTTGTGTTGCTTCTGCATCAGCAGATGCAGTTTGTTGAGTCCGTAAAATATATTGCCATAACGGGCAACATAATACTCAAGTGGTTTGAGCAAACGGATCAGAGCAATACCGCACTCATGATGGATGTAATCACTCATGTCAGCATCAGGATTAACAGGCAAAAGTAAGATAAATTTTCACGTATTTTTGCCAGGTGGCAGAACGGATGGAAGCGGATCGTTT
>CAYWHQ010000017.1:10821-15384 GCA_964457665.1 uncultured Prolixibacteraceae bacterium
ACCTTCCCGTGATAGATGTAAGATCGCCGGAAGAATTCAGACAGGGACACATCCCTGGTGCATTAAATATTCCGGTCTTTAATAACAAGGAGCGGTCGGAGGTTGGCACGCTGTATCATCAGAAAGGAAGAGATACAGCCCTGCTCCGGGGGTTGATGATATCGCTGGATAAAGTGGAGATTTACCAGCGCCAGATCCAGCGAAAGGTTCATGGCCCAGACGTGTTGCTTTATTGCTGGCGCGGAGGTATGCGCAGTGAAAATATGGCAGCGCTCTTTGAAGCTTCCGGATTTCAAGTTTCCATTCTAACGGATGGATACAAAGGATACCGTCGACACATCAGGAACGAATTATCCGGCAAGGGTAAGTTTTATATTCTCGGAGGATATACAGGCAGTAGTAAGACACTGCTGTTAAGGGCTATCTCAAGGCTGGGAGGACAGGTCATTGATCTTGAACGACTCGCGCATCACAAAGGATCGGTTTTTGGAGGATTGAGCGGAAGGGCGCAACCTACAAACGAACAATTCGAAAATGATTTTTTTGCCACCTGGTATAGCATGGATCACACCCTGCCGATATGGCTTGAAGATGAAAGCCGGATGATCGGAAAGGTGACCCTGCCTCCCCCTTTGGTTGATCAGATCTTTAATGGAATAGTGGTCCGGGTATCGATTCCCAGGGAGATGAGGGTAGCGAATCTTGTCAGGGAATATGCAGCATATCCCCCTGACAAACTGGAAGAAGCTGTATTGAAGATTCGTGAGAAACTGGGTGGTGAAAGGACACGCCACACCATTCAGGCGCTCCGGGAAAGTCGATTTGAGGAAGCGGTATCTGTTTTACTCAATTATTATGATAACGCATACACCCATACACTCAGGAACAGACCCCATATTGTTCCTTTTATTGCAGGGCTTGATGGCCGGAGCTCTTCGGGTAACGCCAGGGATTTACTGGCACTTTTAAAACAGTCAGGTTTTTTGATATGATATATCTTGATTATAATGCAACCACTCCTGTGGACTCCCGGGTGTGTTCGGTAATGGATCCATTTTTTACCACCAATTTTGGTAATCCTTCAAGTCTGCACCTGTCGGGGATGGAAGCCAGAAAAGCTGTGGAAGAGGCGCGCCGTTCCGTGGCAGCATTGCTGGGCGTTCAGACGGATGAGATCATCTTTACCGGTGGCGGCAGTGAATCAAACAACCTTGCGATCAAGGGTGCTGCCCGGGCAAACCGGAATAAGGGTAACCATATAATAACAAGCTCGATAGAGCATCCCGCAGTATCTGAGGTTTGTCATTATTTGGAGAAAGAGGGATTTAGTGTAACCCGGCTTAAAGTGGATGGAGAAGGAATGGCAGATCCTCAAGATTTGATCCGGGCCATTACCCCATCGACGATCCTGATCAGTATCATGCATGCCAACAACGAGACCGGTACAATACAACCTCTGGAGGAGATCGGAAAGATAGCCCGTGAAAGAGGGATTCTTTTTCATACGGATGCGGCTCAAACGGCAGGAAAGATACCTGTCAGGGCGGAGGATCTTCAGGCAGACCTGATTTCTCTGGCCGGTCACAAGTTTTATGCACCAAAGGGTATAGGGGTATTATTTATCAGAAGAGGGGTGGTAATTGAGAAACTCATTCATGGTGCTGAACACGAGCAAAATCTCCGTGCAGGAACAGAGAACGTGCCATATATAGCCGGTATCGGTGAGGCGGCAAGGCTTGTACTTCATAAAGTTTTCAGTGAAAACGACAAACAGCACAGGGATCTGCTCCATCAGGAACTGGAGAATCGGTTCCCCGAAATAAAGCTGAACGGCCATCCGACCCAACGGCTACCCAATACCCTTAATATCTCCTTTCCTTGGGTGGAAGCCGGTATCATGCTTCAACGGATGAAAACAATAGCTGCTTCAGCCGGAGCGGCATGCCATTCAGGATCCGGATCGATTTCAGGTGTTCTGGGAGCAATGAAAATACCTTACTTATATGCAGCAGGTGCCATCCGGTTTTCAACCGGCAGATTCACCTCTGTGGCGGAGATTGAAGAGGCCGCCACGATCATCAGGGATGCTTATTCTGCGCTTAAACCCAAAGAAAATCACTTTACAGGTTTTCAGAAAGAACCGGGCACCGAAGTCCCGAAACTTACCGGGTTGTCACGTTCCCAGGGATGTGCATGCAAGATCCGACCTGGTTACCTGGAAGAGCTGCTCAGGGATTTTCCTCGATCGGAAGACGCAAGATTGCTGGTTGGTAATGAAACCTGCGACGATGCGGCGGTTTATCTCCTGGAGAACGGAACCGCCGTGGTTCAGTCAGTTGATTTTATCCCTCCTGTGACGGATGATCCTTATCATTTTGGGGCTATTGCAGCCGCCAATGCACTCAGCGATATTTATGCCATGGGAGCAACGCCGCTTTTTGCTCTAAATATTGTGGCGTTTCCCGAAAACAGTCTGCCACAGGAAGTGCTTTCCAAAATTATGCGGGGAGCTGCCGATAAGGCATCGGAAGCAGGGATACCTATCGCCGGAGGTCACAGCATTGATGATCCTGAACCAAAATTCGGATGGGTGGTTACTGGTGTGGTATCTCCCGATAGAATCCTCAGGAATACAGGAGGTAAACCGGGTGATATTCTGATCCTCACCAAACCGATAGGCACAGGAATAATATCTGTAGCGGCGAAAAGAGGCATTGCTTCCGATAAAAACGTTATCAGGGCCCATGAAATGATGATGCGCCTGAACAGAACTGCGTCTGAGGTCATGATGGATTTTCCGGTAAACGGGTGTACCGATATTACGGGATTTGGACTTTTGGGTCACCTGTTTGAGATGGTAAAGGGATCGAATACCAGAGCCATGTTGTATGCTGGCCAGGTACCGCTGCTTGAAGGGGTTCTGGAATACGCAGGAGGGGGAATGATACCCGGCGCTGCACGGAGCAATATGGACTATATCAGACCATATGTAACTTTTGGTAATGATGTTCCAGAGATCTATAAAGCAATACTGTCGGATGCACAGACCTCCGGGGGACTATTGTTTACATTGCCGCGGGAGGAAGGATTACTTGCCCTGGAGGCCCTCAGAAATGCAGGTATAGATAATGCTTCCGGGATCGGCTTCCTGAAAGAGGGAGGTCCGGGGATCACTGTCCTGATGAAACCAGCTTCCGGAGCGAATTCACATCGTCAATGAGGGCTACAGGATATATCATCCGCCGGTTATCGGCATAGGGAGACTTTGCGTAGAACCAGTTGAGAATTTGTCCCGGAGATTTGGCAAAGAGTGTGTCACTGGCCTTTTTCTTTTCAAACTCTTCCCTGAGCCCGGGACTGGCCGACAGCATCTCTGGCGCCAGTTTTTCCATGATGTAATACTCTGCATATTCCTTCTGCTCGAATATTGCATCAAAGAAACCCCAGTAAAGTAACGACCCGTTTCCCTGGGGTTCCAAAAGGTGAGGTATGATTCTGCCGGTGTGCTGACTGACGGGCACAATGACCGATCCGGCAGGTATTGTACGCATTTCAGTAATGACCTCCTGGTTAAAAGTGATCAGCGGGTGACGCCCCTCAAATGGATTAGCCTGCCATTTGGTATGCGTCAGTCGGTAGCTCCTGACAGGTATCGATATCTCATTCTTGACAGGTATCAGATTAATTCCGTGTAAATGCAGAATTCTGATGATGTCTGTCCATTCGGCCGGCACCACATAAGCCAGAGGCAGTGAAGTGATGACCCGCGGTTTGGAATGGTTGTACCAGGGGATCCGCCATATTTCTGCTGTATCAGAGTAATCGAACCATGTTCCTCCGCTTAGTTCACTCTTCTTTTCGGTGTATCTGAAACCCCTGAAATCTACCATTACACTGTCATCAAGCCTTGTATCATATTGTAAAACAAATGGTTCCTTCTGGAAGGCATCAGATGATAAATAATTATCGGCCTCCCGGATTTTTTTTCTGAGTATATCTTTCTGATTCTTCAGGATATTCAAGGATATCAACAAACATTCATAGGTGGCCTCTACTCTCAGTTTGTATGGTTTGAGCATATGTGTTTCAATGAGAAGCGCTGGTCTGTTGCGGAGTGACGTGTATCCCTGCGACAACATCGGAGGAGCAACCTGGGTGATCAGGCCGCTTTTCGGATTATGCCAGCTTCTGAATGTAACATAGGGAATTACAGGAAATCCTTGCTTTTCCATCGATTCTGTCATTCCGGGAAGGAACTCTTCCGATGACCATTGGGTCAAACCTTTGTCCATTCCCCCGTAAACCTCCATCAGGTACGTCAGTACGTATTGATAATCAGCGCCATTGGTCGCGTGTACATCGATAAAGAAATCGGGCATCCAGGAATTAAAAAGAGTCAGCCATTGTTTCATCTCAGGGGCATCTGCTTTCAGGTAATCCCGGTTCAGATTAAGATTGGTGGCTGTTACACGCCAACCCATCTCTTTCGGGCCATTTTGATTGATGCGGTTATAGGGGCTGAACCGCTCGTGTCCGTCGACATTGAAAATCGGAATAAACAAT
>CAYWHQ010000018.1:0-15312 GCA_964457665.1 uncultured Prolixibacteraceae bacterium
GCTGGGGCGACCTGTAACCCATCTGCTCCACCTGCCTGTAGAGAGAATCTGCCTGTTCATAATGACCCTGGTTATAGGCCTGGTTTGCTTTCCCGAACAGCTCCCCGGCGCCTGGCGGCGTGGCTGTGGCCTGCATGAGGAGGGCCGAAAGGATCAGGGTGAGGGTCAAGGGAATGTATGTCTTTTTCATCTCAGTTCCCTTTCAATTTTTGTGATCAGTTCAAGCGTTGCCGTATAGATGCGTTCCATGCTGACGGATTTTTCTCCGGGGGCGAAACGGGCAAAACCGGTACTCTGGAGGGTTTCGGTCACCTGGTCGATGATGGAGGCATCGACCTGCTTGCCGGAGAGTTTGTCGCGGACCGTTTCCATGGAGAGATCGGCCAGCGGGATGGTGAACTTATCGCTCAGGTATCCCCAGAGGGCAAGGGAGATCTCCTCGTAAAAGGGCTCCCGGCTGCCCGACTTCAGGAATGATTCGGCTTTTTTCAGCCTTTTTCTGGCGATCCGGGTGGCCCGCAGGTTTTTCATCAGGAGGGTATCGCTGCGTCGCGCCCTGAAGCGTTGCCATAGGATCACGAAGAGGATAAAGAGGGTCAGGGGCACCAGCAGCAGCAGCCAGAAGAGCAGGGAGCCGAAGAAGCTGTAGTGCCTTGGGACCAGATTACCGGTCTGAAGCATGATGTGCCGGATATCGCTCCCGATATACTGGATCTCCTCCTTGCCAGCGCCGGTGTAGGTCATAACCTGTGCATCGCCGCTCCCCTTGTCCACTCCGATGGTATAGTCCGGGGTGGTGAGGGTGACATATTGCCGTTTTTTCAGATCGAAGTAGGTGAATGTCACAGGTTTTATGGTAAACTGACCCGGTTTTCGTGGGATCAGCAGATACTCGAAGGTCTGGCTTCCCGAGATCCCCTCCATGGAGCTCCGGATATCACTGATCACCTTGGGGTCGTAGGTCTCGAAGTCGGTCGGAAAGTTGACGGGCAGCGCACTGATGAGCTGTATGTTCCCTTTGCCGGCCACGGTCATGCGGAGGGTCACCGCGTCGTTCACCTGTACCTTGTCGCGGTCGACCGTGCTGCGGAAGGTGAACTCTCCCACGGCGCCGCTGAAGCCGGCCGGTTTGCCTTCGGCCGGGAGGGGCTGAACCTGAATGACCAGTGGATTCGATTTCATCGCCTTTTCGACGGAGGCATAGGATGTATTGAAAAAGCTGTCGTTGAAGAAGTCATCGAAAAACGGATCTCCCGTACGGGTCCGGGTCTGTTTCCTGACCTGCACCATACATTCGATCTCCATGGGGTCGATCACTGTTTTTCCCGCCTTGAGGGGGAAAAGGGAATATTTCCGCAGGTCGGCCACCACATATTGTTCCCCGTCGATGGTTTGATTGTACTGCTGCAGTTTTTGTTTGTCGGCGATCAGGTTTTCGGACCAGAAACCGGGGAAGGAGGGTTCGCGGGTAAAGGATATCTGGGAGATGGGTACTTTGGTAAAGATCTTGTATGTCACCACGATGCCTTCGCCCTGAAGGGGGTTAGGGTTGCTGACGTAGGCTTTCAGCATAACATCGCCGGCGCCGACCTGTCCGGTGGCCGGGGTGCTCCTTCCGGGTTGTTGCGACGACTGGGAGGCACCCTGACCGCCTCCTTTCTCCACCCGGATGGTAAGGGTATTGGATGTAAGCTGTTTCTGGTCGGCTGTTATGGTGGCAGCCGGAATTTCGAAGGTACCTTCACGGGTGGCCTGAAGGAAATAGGTAAAGGTATTGGTGATCGACATGGTGGTGCGGCCGTTCACCGACCGGATGCTGCTGGATGTGGATGAATTGGGGCCGCTGAGCACATTGAAATCCCGGATGACCGGACCTTTGAACGCGGTACCCTGGGCTGTCAGCACATACTGGAGGGAGAAGGTCTCCCCCACTCCCACCACCGGTTTGGCCGATGCGGTGAATGTGACCTCCTGGGCCGGCAGGAGGGCCGGCAGGAGCAGGAGCAGGAGGTAGGGTAAACGTTTTAGAATGTGCGGCTGCATGTTACGTTTCGGTTTAAATTTCAGTTTCCATCCCTGAAGGCATGATCACAGGGGATTACCAGTCTTTCTCCACCCCTGTAACCCTGACCTTTGCCTGTTGCTTCTTCACCTTGTCCATGGTTTTTTTCTCGTCGTTCTTCAGCGCTTCAAGCATCCGTTCGGCATCTTCCTTGCTCAGTTTTTTCTGGTCCTGCGGCTGTTTCTGCTGCTGATCCTGCTGATCCTGCTGATCCTGCTGTTTATCCTGGTCCTGCTGCTCCTCCTTCTGCTGATCCTTGTTCTGCTGATCCTTGTTCTGTTGCTGTTGCTGCTGTTGTTGCTGCTGTTGCTTCCGGAGCATCATGCGGGCATATTCCAGGTTATATTTGGTATCCTTGTCGGCAGGATTGCTCAGGAGTGCATTTTTATAGGCCTCGATGCTCTTTTCATACTGTTTCTCCTCAAGGAGTGAATTTCCGAGGTTATGCCAGATACGGGCCCGGGTATCGGCATCGTGTTTCCCGGAGGTCATGCCTTCATAGATCCGCGACGATTCGCCGTAATTCTTCTCCCGGTAGAGGGCGGTTCCGAGGTTAAACTGTCCTTTTACCGAACCCGGGTTGATTTCCAGCGCTTTCCGGTAATCCTTCTCCGCTTCCCGGAAATCCCCGGCCTTATATTTACCGTTTCCCTGCCGGATAAGTGGATTTTCCTTCTGGGCGAAAGCGGGCAACACCGGCAGCAGGAGCATCAGCAGGATCATACCGAAGGGTTTCAGTTTTTTCATCCAGAATGTTTTCCGGTCGAACACGAACAGGTCGATCAGGAGCAGCAGCAGGGCCAGGGCTGCGAGATACTGGAACTGATTTTCATAATCGGCATATTGTTTGCTTTCGATCTCGGTTTTCTGAATTTTGCTGATCTCCTCAAACACCTTGTTCAGTCCTGCCTCGGAATTGCTGGCCCTGACATAGATTCCGTTGCCGAGGGAGGCCAGCCGTTGCAGGAGTGTCTCATCGAGCCGGGAGACGACGGTATTTCCCTGGCGGTCTTTTCTGAATCCGGTGACGACGCCATTCTGTATGACCGGGATGGGGGCTCCTTCGGGAAGGCCCATTCCGATGGTATAGATACTGATTCCCTGTTTGACGGCTGTTTCGGCCTGTTCGAGGACATTGCCCTCATGGTCTTCGCCGTCGGTAATGATGATGATGGCCTTGTTTTGTTTTGTCTCCCCGAAGCTGCCTGCGGCGAGGCTTATGGCATCGCCGATGGCGGTACCCTGGGAGGGGATGATTCCGGTGGTGATGGTGCTCAGAAAGAGTTTTGCCGCGGCGTAGTCGGTGGTGATGGGCAGCTGTGTATAGGCTTTCCCGGCGAAGACGATGATCCCGATGCGGTCGCCCCGGAGCCGGTCGATAAGCCGGGAGATCGATTGTTTGGCTCGTTCGAGGCGGCTGGGTCGGATATCCTGCGCCATCATGGAGTTGGATACGTCGAGGCAGAGCATGATATCGATCCCCTTGCGCTGCACTGTTTCAATCCGTGAGCCTGTCTGGGGTCCCGCGAGGGCGAAGACCAGTGCGGTCATGGCCAGGGCGACGATCATGAACTTGATGACGGCTTTGGGCACAGAGGCGTCAGGCATCAGGCTTCCGAACACCAGCGGATCGCCGAATCTCCGGAGCGCTTTCTTTCTCCAGACGATAAAGAACAGCAGGGCGGCTGCCAGGAGCGGGATCAGCGCCAGGTACCAGAACGAGTCGGTATGTGAGAAACGGAACATGGTTATGGTATCTTTCGCAAAAGGGTGTATTTCAGGATAAGTTCGAGTGCAAGGATCAGCAGGGCCGGTAAAAGCAGCGGGTAGTACTCCTCGTTCTTCCGTTTGAACTCGGTCACGTCGATCTTCGATTTTTCCAGCTTGTCGATGCTGGCGTAGATCTCCCGGAGTTTATTGTTGCTGGTGGCCCTGTAATACTTTCCGTCGGTCATGGCGGCGATTTCCCTGAGGAGGGGTTCATCGATCTGTACCGGGACCTGTTGCACCTGTGTGCCATAGATGGTCTGGAAGGGATAGGGGGCGGTACCCATGGTTCCGACGCCGACGGTATAGATCCGGATACCGTAGAGCCGGGCGATCTCGGCGGCTGAACGGGGATCGACCGATCCCATGTTGTTGACGCCGTCGGTCAGGAGGATAATCACCTTGCTGACGGCCTTGCTTTCCCGGAGCCGGCTGATGGCGGTGGCCAGTCCGTCGCCCAGGGCGGTTCCATCGTCGATCATTCCGCTTTTGATATCCCGGAATAGGTTCTTGAGCACGGCATGGTCGGTGGTAAGGGGGCACTGGGTGAAGCTTTCGCCACTGAAGACCACCAGTCCGATCCGGTCGTCGGGACGGCCGTCGATGAATTCAGCGGCTACCTGTTTTGACGCTTCGAGGCGGTCGGGTTTGAAATCCATGGCCAGCATGGAACCGGATATGTCGAGCGCCATGACCAGATCGATTCCCTCGACGGTGATATCCTGCCGGCTCAGACTGGTCTGGGGCCGGGCCAGGGCGACGATGACCAGGGCGATGGCGATCAGCCGTAAAAGCAGGAGGGAATGGTTGAGCCATATTCTCCATCCCCGGCGGAACTCAAGGAATGGGGCGGTGTTGGAGACCTGCAGGTCGGAGGTCTCCCATCTTCTCCGGAACCAGAACCAGACGGCCAGAAGGGGCAGAAGGAGCAGCAGGAACAGCCACTCCGGAGTGGCAAAGGTGATCTCCTTCATCATACCACGCCCTCCTTCCGGATGGTATTCCTGACAAAGTTCACTGCCACATCCATCGACATCTCATTTTCGGAAGGCAACGGCAGCGCTTTCGCGAATTTGACCAGGTCGGCGTCGGTGAGCAGGTTTTGAATGCCCGTGAGGGCGTCGGCTGAGATCTCCCGGCCGGTTCCCTGCAGCGCGTCCATGATCTCGGCCGTGGTGGATTCCATGGCCGGGATGGAGAAGTTCTCCTCCATGTAGACCCGGAGGATGTCGGTGAGCGCCGAATAATAATCCTTGATCTGACCCTGTTGCCAGAGTCTCTTCTCCCGGAGCGCCTCCAGGCCGGCCAGCGCTTTTTCCCAGGGTTTTTGCTGCGGGCGGGGTTTGATGACGAACGCCGGTTCCTTATTCTTTCGCTTCCGGATATACCATATTAATAGGAAGGCCACTGCCAGGATGCCAATGCCGAGGAGGAGCCAGGGCAGAATTTCGCGGAACGAGAGCGGCACAGCCATGGGTTCCTTGATGGGTTTGATGGCCTGGGTGGTATCCACCGGGATACTTTGGACCATCAGCATCATCAGGTCTGTACGGGCTTCGAAGGTTTGGGTGTCGGGAGGCAACCGGTATCCGACCGGGATGGATGGGATGGTGTAGAATCCCGAATCAAAGCAGGTCAGCAGCAGGCGCTGGGTCAGGGTGATCGTACCGCGGTCGCCGGAAAGGAGGCTGTCGACCGGGGAACGGGAGATAATCCTGATATTTCCGAGAATGGTATCGGGAATGGAAGGCCAGAAGACCTGTGCGCCGGAGGGCCCGGTAAAGGAGATGGTCATACCGGTCTGATCGCCGATGAGCATGGAGGCAGAATCGAGCCGGGAGGCGACGGAGGCTGGCTGTGAGAAGAGGGAGATGGCGGGAAGAAGCCCCAGGATCAGCAGGAGGATTGCCCGGTGCAATGTTGGCGTCAGCGTGTGATGATTTCGAATGTACCGTTCCATTTTCATCGCCTTGCTCCTCTCCTTCTGAAAAGATTCATCAGATGCTTCACATAATCCTGATCGGTACGGACCCTCACGGTATCGACTCCGCTCCGCACGAAGGTATCGTTGAGCCATTGCTGGTGGGTGTTGTACCATTTATTGTAACGCAGGCGAACCTCAGGGTCACCGGTGTCGATCCATATCTGTTTCCCCGACTCAGCATCCCTGGCGCGGATCAGTCCCACGGAGGGAAGGATGGTCTCCCGCTCGTCGTAAAGCTGGACAGCGATGAGGTCGTGCTTTTTATTGGCGATCTTGATGGCGTCGACAAAGCCTTTCCCGAGGAAGTCGGAGATCAGGAAGGCGGTACACCGTTTCTTGATGCCATTGGTGAGGAACCGGAGCGGTTCGGTCAGGTTGGTCCCTCTCGCGGTGGCGCGGAAGTCGATCAGTTCGCGGATGATCCGCAGAATGTGGGATACCCCTTTTTTGGGAGGAATGAATTTTTCGATCGTGCTGCTGAAGAATATGACCCCCACCTTATCGTTGTTCTGGATGGCGCTGAAGGCAAGCACTGCGGCGATTTCGGTGATGATCTCCTGTTTGAGCGCCCTGGCGGTTCCGAAGTGGTTGGACCCGCTGACATCAATCAGCAGCATGACAGTCAGTTCCCGTTCCTCATCGAACACCTTGACATAGGGATGGTTGAACCGCGCGGTGACATTCCAGTCGATGCTCCGGATATCGTCGCCCGGCTGATATTCCCTGACCTCGCTGAAGGCCATACCTTTCCCTTTGAAGGCCGAGTGGTACTGTCCGGAGAAGATCTGGTTGCTCAGACCACGCGTCTTGATTTCGATTTTGCGAACCTTTTTAAATATTTCGGCGGCTTCCATCGGGCATTGATGCGTTGATACGTTGGAACGTTGAAGCGTTCATCGGTTCATAGGTTGACTTTATCAGGGAACCTCAACAGTATTTAAGATTTCGTTGATGATGTCTTCCGATTTGATGTTTTCCGCTTCGGCTTCGTAGGTCAGTCCGATGCGATGGCGAAGGACGTCGTGGGCCACGGCCCGGATGTCTTCAGGTATGACATATCCGCGGCGTTTGATGAAGGCGTAGGCTTTGGCGGCGAGGGCCAGGTAGATGGAGGCCCTGGGGGACCCGCCGTAGCTGATGAGGCCTTCGAATTTCTTCAGTTTATAGTCGGCGGGGAATCGGGAGGCGAAAACGATGTCGGTGATATAGTTCTCGATCTTTTCATCGAGGTAAACCTCCCTGGTGACAGCTCTTGCCCGGAGGATGTCTTCGGTTTTGATGATGGTTTGGGTGGCAGGGGTTTCGTTTCCGATATTCTGCCGTATGATCAGTTTCTCCTCTTTTTTGTCGGGATACCCGATTACCACCTTCAGCATGAATCGGTCAACCTGTGCTTCGGGGAGCGGGTAGGTTCCCTCCTGTTCGATCGGATTCTCGGTTGCCAGCACCAGGAAGGGTTCGGGGAGGGTGAAGGTTTGATCGCCGATGGTCACCTGGCGTTCCTGCATGGCTTCGAGGAGGGCGCTCTGGACTTTGGCCGGTGACCGGTTGATCTCGTCGGCGAGGATGAAATTGGCAAAGATGGGTCCTTTTCTCACATGAAACTCCTCTTTTTTCTGACTATAGATCAGGGTACCGATCAGGTCGGCCGGGAGGAGGTCGGGGGTGAACTGGATACGGCTGAACTTCGCCTCGATGATACTGGCCAGTGATTTTATGGCCAGGGTTTTGGCGAGGCCGGGAACCCCTTCCAGGAGGATATGGCCGTTGGCCAGGAGGCCGATCATAAGGCGTTCGATCATCTGTTTCTGGCCGATGATCACCTTGTGCATTTCAAGCGTCACCATGTCAACGAAAGCGCTTTCCTTCTGGATCCTTTCGTTGAGCGCTTTGATATCCGTTTCGAGCATAAGACAAATTGATTTGGGGTGCAAAGTTACATAATCACCGAAAATAAAACTCTAAATGATTGCCGGGATTGTGGAGGGAGGCTGTTAAAAATATGTTAAAGCAAACCCTTATCCGTGGCTTCATTCATGATGATAAGGCAGATGATGCAGCAGGGTGAGCGCCCTGTAGAGCTGTTCGGCAAAGAGCAGCCGCACGAGCTGGTGGGGGAAGGTCATTTTGGAAAGAGCGAGCAGGAATGAGGCCTCTTTGAGGAGGGAGGGGCTGAAGCCATAGGGTCCGCCGGTAATAAAGATCAGGTTTTTTCCGCCGGCACTGAAGCGTTGGTTAAGGAAGGTGGAGAAGGCGGTAGTGGTCATCTCTCTGCCGTGTTCATCGAGGAGGACGACAAAGTCGCCGGGCAGGATCAGTTTTCTGATTTTTTCAGCTTCGGCTTCCTTCCGGCGGGCAGGTACCATGGCGGCCAGGGCTTTGGTTTCGGGTATCTCGGTGATCTGAAGTCCGTTCAGATGCCGGATCCTGCCGGCGTAGAGGCTGATGCCTTCGCGGAGCCAGGCATCCTGTGTGGTACCGGTAAAGATCAGCGTAATTTTCACCGGGTAAAGGTCGGAAAAAGTATCTTTGTAAGGATAAAACCGGAGGAAGATGACCCGATTTTTACTTTTTCTGATCCTGGTCGTGGGTTTGGCGGATGGAAGGGAGGATGTGAAGGAGCAGATCCTCCGCGGGCTGAACAGCGGGGATGCCGGGTTGCTGGGGGCGCTGATGGCCCCCCGTTCCGATATGATCCTCCCCGATGTGCGTGCCACATGCAGCCGGGCGCAGGCCACGCAGGTACTGAAGGACTTTTTCCGACGGCATCCCGTGAAGGCGTATCGCATGACCCGCGACGGTGACCTGGCGCCTGGGGTATGGTATATCCTGGGGGAACTTGAGACCGGGCGGGGTACATTTTTGGTGAACCTGATGCTGCGGCGGTCGGGAAACAAGGAAATGATCAGCAAGACAGAAATCGAAAAGCAGTAGAACCATGGATGCGGAAGACATCATTGCCCTTGCGTTGCGTGAAGACATCGGCGACGGCGACCATACCACACTGGCAACCGTACCTGCCGGGACCTCCGGCAGGGCGCTGCTGAAGATCAAGGAGCGGGGGGTTCTCTGCGGAGTGAAGGTGGCGCGGGAGGTCTTCAGGCAGGCAGATTCCTTCCTTGAGGTGCGGATCTTTCTCGACGACGGACAGGAGATCTACCCGGGCGATATCGTGCTGGAGGTACGCGGAGAGATGGCTTCCATCCTCCGGGCCGAGCGGGTCGTACTCAACTTCATGCAGCGGCTCAGCGGGATTGCCACCGCCACCAGGATGGTGGCGCGGATGCTGGAGGGAACGCATACACGCCTGCTCGATACCCGGAAAACCACCCCCGGCATGCGCATACTGGAGAAGTATGCCGTGGCCGCAGGGGGTGGCATCAACCACAGGATGGGTCTGTACGACATGATTCTGATCAAGGATAACCATGTGGATGTGGCCGGGGGTATTTCGGAGGCCCTCAGCAGATCCCGTACCTACCTGCAGGAAAGCGGAAGAGATCTGGAGGTGGAGATCGAGGTGCGAAACATGGATGAGCTGGAAGAGGCCCTGAATCATGGCGGGGCGGGACGGATCATGCTCGACAACTTCAGTCCCGTCATGCTGAAGGAGGCCGTGAAGAGGATTGCCGGCAGGGTGATCAGTGAGGCATCCGGCGGCATCCACCTGCATAACCTGCCGGATTACATCGCCTCCGGGGTCGATTATATCTCCATGGGGGCGCTCACCCATCATGTGAAAAGTCTTGATATGTCGCTGAAAGTGGTCAGGGATAAAGAACCGCACGCGGCATGACGATCCGAAACATTGAACGGATGGCGCTGATCCTGCATGCGTTCTTCCGCAGGATCACCGGCCGTATCGTGCTGCCCGGTTTTGATGGCATACCATTATATAATGTACTGCTCTTTTTCTACCGTGGGATCCGGGAAGGGTACCTGACCACGCGCGCCTCTGCCGTGGCCTTTTCCTTCTTTCTGGCCATCTTTCCTTTCCTGATCTTTCTCTTCACCATCATCCCCTTCATCCCCATCGCCGATTTTCAGCAGACCCTGCTCGATCTTATCGCCGACCTGATGCCAAGAAGCGCGTATGAATCGGTACAGGAGACCATCATCGACATCGTGACGCGACCCAGGAGCGGACTGCTGCTGTTCAACCTCGTCCTTTCGCTCTATTTCTCATCCAATGGTATCAACAGCCTGATCGAGGGCTTCAACAACACCTACCACCAGATGGAGACGCGCTCCACCATCAGGCAATACCTCATCTCGGTTTTTCTGGTGATCATCCTGTCGTTCCTGCTGATCCTGGCCATCGGGCTGATGACCTTCGGAGGACCGCTGATCGGGTGGATCCTGCCCGGGTTTCTCGACGAAAGTCTCTTCTATCACCTTGCGCTTCGGCTCTTCCAGTGGTTGCTGGTGGCAGGACTGCTGCTCACCGCCATCTCTTTCCTTTATTATCTCGCCCCGGCCCGCCATTCCAGATTCCGGTTCATTTCGGCCGGATCGATGCTGTCGACCCTCCTGATCATAGCATCTACCCTGGGTTTCAAATATTACGTTGACCATTTTGACCGGTACAATGTACTTTACGGTTCGATCGGTACGGTGCTGGTGGTCATGATGTGGATCTATGTGAATGCCCTGAGCCTGCTGACCGGGTTTGAGCTGAATGCCAGCATCATGTCCGCGAAAAACGACGAAGGATAAGAGGAATCTCACGGCGGTAGGCGAGTGCAACCATCACGACCGCCACGGCCAGGGTAATGATCTGACCGGCGAGCATCCTGCTTCCGTCGAGCATAACGGCCATGGAGGAGGCAGCCAGGATATAAAGGAGGGGGAGCCAGAAGATTTTCCAGGGGTTGACCGAAAACCGGAATACCTTCCGGCTCTCGGTCCAGAGGAAGAAAGCCTGTGCGGGTTTGGTCAGGAGGTTGGCCCAGACGGCCCCCATCAGTCCGAAGAACCATATCAGTGTTGCGCTCAGGATGATCTGGAGAAGGGCAGTATAGAGAAAGACTTTCGGCAACACTTTGGTTTTCTTGAAGAAAAGCAGCGGGGCGAGGAACATGTAGTACCATCCCCGCGTGGCATAGCCGGCGCCGAGGAGGGCAAGGAATCCGAACGCCTCGTGGTAGATCTCTTTCCGGATCACAAGAGGCAGGATCAGCGGGGCGATAAGGACAAACAGGGGGATGACCAGCAGGTTGAGCGCCGTGAAGCTGCTGTAATAGCGGTTCACCTCCGGGGTGCTGCGCGCAGAGCCGGTCTCTTTCCAGATGTTGAAGATGGCCGGATTGATGCTGCTGATGAGCCCGAGCTGTATCAGTTCGATGGCGAGGATGATCTTGACGGCGAAGTCGTAGATGCCTACGTAGGTGGCGTCGCCCATGAGGCGAAGCACCAGAAAGCGGTCGATATAGCTGAAGACCCAGCCAAGCAGGGTGAAGACCAGCAGGGGGGTGCTGTAGTCAAGGATCCTGCGGGCAAGTTCCCGTTGCCAGGTGCAGCGGTATTCCGACAGGATCAGCACGACGGCAAGGGTACCCGAGATCACGGCAGGGATAAGCCTTCCTGCGATCGGTCCGTAGAGGGTGAAGGGAAAGAGGTATACGAGCGACAGACTGGCGCCGATCACCACGGTGAAGTTGAGCAGATTGATCCAGAAAAAACGTTCGGGGCGCTGCTGGTTGATGAGGAGATTGGAATAGACCTTGAAGACGCCGTTGAAGATGCCTGAGACGATGGTCATGAATCCGAACGGGATCAGGTCGAAGGTGGAGCCGTTTCCGAAGACGATGTCGAAGAGTTTCACGCCGCCGGCCGAGAAGAGCAACAGGACGGCGGTGCTGAAGAGGGCCAGGAGGATGAGGGCCGTGCCGAGCATCCGGCCGAGGCTGTGGCGGTTGTCCTTATGGTCGTAATAGAGCATCCCTACCGACATGTCGAATCCCCAGGTCGCCAGGATCTGGATGAAGTACATCATACTGATATACAAGGCATTGATCCCAAACTGAACCGGAGTCAGATACTCCATGAACCAGGGTATGAGGAGGAAGCCGGAGGCGTAGGGCAGGGCTCCTACCGTGCTGTAGATCAGCGAAGACTTAAAGAACCGGCGGGAGATCATGGGTTTGTATAGAGGTTAAGCCAGGAAGGCATAACGGCATTCCAGCTGCTCATGTTATAAATTTTCTCAGGATTTCCTGAACATTTCGCTTTTTCCTCTTCCAGGTGATCCAGACACCGGAGCAGAGCTTCCCCGGTATCGGCGGGGTTGGAAATCCGCTGCATGTATATGCCATGTTCCGTAAAGGTGTCGTAGGGCAACCAGTCGCCGGTAATGACTACATTGCCCGCGAAAAGATACTCCTGCATGGATCCCGATAGCTGATCAGAGACCTGCACCTGTATCATGATGTCGGAAGATTTCCGGAGATGAGCCAGCATACCGGTGGTCAGATAACCCTCCACAATGTGGCAGGGATAACGGAAGGATTCCAGGTTTGATTTCACCTCTTCCTTGTGACGGTTGTCGGTTCCATAGGTAAAGGGAAAGACGAACAGCAGATTGTCGCGATATTTCTCAAGTCCGGCAGTGGCTGTGATTGATCTGATCACTTCAGGGTGTTGCTGGATCGGGTCATAATTATAGCCTACCGTTACAATGACCGGGGAGAGTGGCAGACCCAGCTGGCTGCGGCTGAATTCATCCGGCTGATGTTGGATACGCTTCAGTTCTTCAAGAGGGTTGAGTCCGTAGCGGCAGATATGCAGCCGGATTTTTCCGGCATCACTGACAGCCCTGAATTTTTCCATTACCTGTGGATTGGCAAAGGTAATCCCGGTGGTTCCGGTTAATGCTTTTACCAGCCTTCTCCTTTTCCAGCCGGAGATCATCAGAAAGTCGCTGCCCCAGACGGAGACGATTCTGACGGGAGAGAATCTTCTCAGGAGACCGGCAAGAAACATAAGATCCTGTATGGCGTAATGAATATGGAGCACGCTGAATTTATTACGATATACAAGGAAGAACCAGGCCAGATATAAGATCCTGAAGAGGTACATTATCCTGGTTCTGTCGGGGAAAATCCTCAGGAAGAGGGGATTGAAGATCCGGTGAAAAGCTTCGTTTTCATATTTTGCGGCTACCGGGTGGACTGGCAAAAGGTGGAGCAGCGGCGCTTCAGGGCAATGGTCCCTGAGGGCAGATGCATAATGACGGATAAAGGGGCTGTTCGGGTCGCCAACGATCAAAACCTTCATGTATTCTCCCGGTTAATCATCAGCAGGTACTCCCGCCATTCTCCGGCGTCTTTCCAGCTTTTTTCGCTTACGGGGAAGACGCCGGCCCTTCCCTGGCGTTGCAGGATCGCGTCGATCAGGTCGGTGATGTTGTAGAGTTTATCCGGGGGGATCTGGCCGAGCAGGTGAGGTTCGAGGATATAGAGCCCGGCGTTTATCTTCCAGGTCATTTCCGGTTTTTCGGCGAGGGCGGTGAGCCGGCCGCCGGCGGTGGTCTCGACGGTACCGTATGGGATCCTGTAATGTTTGAGGGCAGCCACGAGGGTGAGTTCGTTCTGCTGGTCGCGGTGATAATTGAAGATCTCCTCGTAATCCTCTTCAATGAGGATATCGCAGTTGCTGACGAAGAAGGTCGAGGTGAGTTCATTTTTCAGCAGGGAGAGGCTGCCGGCTGTTCCCAGGGGCTTGTCTTCCTGGAAATAGGCGATCCGGTAGCCGGGGTGTTGCAGGTTATCGAGGTAATAGCGTATCATGCCCGCCTTGTAGTTGAGGGAGAGGTAAAAGCGGTTGCATCCTGCTTTCATGAACCGGTCCATGATGTGTTCAAGGATGGTTTTCTCATCCAGGGGCATGAGGGGTTTGGGCAGGATGTTTGTAAAGGGTCTCAGGCGGGTACCCATTCCCCCGGCCATGATGACGACGGGGATGTTCAGCGCTCCGGTGATCTTACGTTCCTCTTCGGGGAAGAGGTCTTCCCAGAAGATGACATCGGTAAGGGTTCCTGTTTCATCGGTCACCGGCATACACTCGGTACGGAAGTGGATCATTGTTTTACGGATCTCTTCGGGATCGTCGCCGGTGCGGGCAATCCGTTGCTGAGGGCGGAGGATATCGGCCACCGGGGTTTCCAGCGGCCGGTTTGCGATGATTGCCCGCTGGATGTCGCCCACGCTCAGGAGGCCGAGGAACCGGTCTCCCGCGAAGACCAGCAGGAGTTTACGGTCGATCATATCCATGCTGCGGAGTGCGGCGAGCATTGTCTTGTCTGCGCCGATGCTCCTTTCCCTGATTTTATCTGCTTTTGAACCGATTCCCATGGCCGGATGGTTTTATTATCCTTTGAAAAGTGATCCTGCCTTGATGAAGGAGCCTGGCGGGATCTCCGCATATTGTTTGGTGACAGCCCGGCTGCCGACAAAGGAGCATGTTCCCACCTTCACCCCGCCATTGATGATCGCGCCGGTGGAGATGTGTGCATGGGAGCCGACCACGGCATCGTGTTCCACGAGGGCCATGGTGTTGATGATGCAGTTCTCCCCGACGACCGCGCCGGCGTTGATCACCGCGCCGTGCTGTACAATAGTTCCGGCCCCGATGGTAGCATGCTTCGAAACATAGGCAATGGGCGATACGATGACCGGAAACTCCGCTCCGAGGGAATGCAGTTTCAGGAAAATCTCCCTCCTTTTTTCGCCGGTGCCAAGCTGGCCGACCGTCACCAGGAAAAAGCGGCAGGTAAGGAGCAGGCGCGGGATGTCATCATCGGTGGCGATGAAGGGGTATCCCATAACCTTTTGTCCGATTTTTCCGGCGGTATCCACGATTCCGGCGATACGGAAGCGGCCTTCGGCCTCTATGACATCGATCCCGGCACGGCACTGTCCCCCTCCCCCGATGAGGATGATCTCTTCTGTTGTCATAGGATCACGCTGCTTGGGATGTTCACTGCATGGTCAGAGAGCCATTCGCTTTCGGGAAGCGGCATGGACTGGCACCGGCTGAACATCTCCAGTTTATGCATCAGTCTCCACACCGGGCGTGTCATGACTCCCCCGGTGTTTGTCTCGGTCAGAAACCGGTCGCGCTCCTCCCTTCCTTCCAGAAAGATCACATTCAGCCAGTAATTGGAACTGGCTCCGTGGGGTTGCCTGAAAAAGGGGATTCCCTCCGCTTCAAAAAAGGCTGCATACCTTTCGGCAAGGCTGCGTTTGCGTTCCAGGAAAAAAGCGATCTTCTCGAGCTGAGCCACTCCCAGGGCCGCATTGATATTGGGCATCCGAAGATTGTACCCGATCTCGTCGTGGATAAACTCCCAGGCATGGGGTACCTTGGCCTGAGTGGTCAGATGTTTAGCCCTCTTCCCAAGTTCTTCATCGTTGGTAAGGATCATGCCTCCTCCTCCCGTTGTAACAATCTTATTGCCGTTGAAGCTGAGGATGCCTGCTTTTCCGAAAGTTCCTGTATG
>CAYWHQ010000019.1:0-15123 GCA_964457665.1 uncultured Prolixibacteraceae bacterium
TTGGGCGAAAGAGATCAGATTATGTTGATTGTTTGAGGTATTATTCTATTTTTACCCGACTATTCCTGTAATATTCTTGTTTCAAATTTAAAATCAACAGTCTGTGGAAACATCGAACAATTATGATTACAGCATCTTCAAGCCGGTGAATGAATTTTCGAGACGGAACCGTAACATCATCCTTTCGATCATTCTTATCTGGGCGATATGCACATTCGGATTCCAGTTCTTGCTGCTGATCCTTCAGAAACCGGTGCCGGAGAAGGCGCTTACTACCTACAACACCGTTTCCGGAAAGGTTCTTTCCGGAGATGCGACTTTGGAAGAGCAACAGGCTTTTGCCGGCTCTCTTCTGATGGTATTGGGAAAAACCATTAAACCCGATGACCGGAAACTGCTGGATCAGGCACTGACTCAAACAGTCTATAACCTGCTGGATGATTCATCGAGGGCAACCTTGCTGGAGAGGCTCACGCCGCTTTACGAGAAACGTACTACCCTGGCCAAACTTAATGCTGACTGGGAATCGGGGGTAGTCAAATACAATGATTATAAGAAGGAGAGTCTTGCCCTGAATGAAGAGATTATCAGGCTGAAGAATGAGCTGGGAGCTTTTCTGACAATGAATGCTGATCAGATCTTCCCTCAGGATGACGCTTTCAGGCAAGTAAAAATGATCTGGCTTCCTTATGAACTCAAAGCGGCGGCTATCCGCGATCCTCAGCCGGTTGAGAAAGAGAAGCTTGATCGTTTGATGAATCTTTACCTGACGCACAATCAGTCGTTCCTGACGGATCGCAGATTTCTCGGCTTCCCGTTTCACTATTTCTATACAGCGGTTTTTCTGCTGGCGCTTTTCATCGGACTGTGCATTCTTTATGCATACAGGGTTCAGCATTTAAACCGTGTTTACGGCATTGAGGAATAATTTAAAACGTAAAATGTATGAAACATAAAATCTCCTTTTTATTACTGTTTCTGTTTATTGCAGTTCCCCTTGTGTCCAATGCGGCAGGTGTTACGGAACTGGAGGGCAGTTTTAAACCGGGTCCTGCGATCATCCTGCTTGCGATCCTGGTATTATTTGTCGTTGTGGGTTTGATGTTCCGGGCAAAGAACACGACAGATTTTTATGCGGCTGGCCGCAGAATTTCTCCCGTGGGAGCAGGAATGGCTATTGGGTCGAATTGGATGAGCGCTGCTTCTTTTCTCGGAATGGCCGCCCTGATGTATGGGTCGGGGTATCATGGACTGGCTTATGTGATCGGGTGGACCGGTGGGTATGTATTGCTTCTGGTACTCATGGCAGGCCAGATTCGGAAGTATGGAAAATATACAGCGCCTGATTTTATCGGCGACAGATTTTATTCCAAAGGTTTGAGGGTTTTCAGCGCGATCATGGCCATTATCATATCCATTGCTTATTGTGTGGGGCAGTTTGGAGGTATAGGGCTGATGTTCAAATGGATACTTGCCATTGATTATACATGGTCGGTCATTATCGGAGGTTCGGTGGTCTTATTATATACCCTGATTTCAGGGATGCTGGGCGTAACCAAGAACATGCAGATCCAATATGTGATTATCATCATTTCATTCGTGATCCCGCTATTTATTCTTACGTTCAAGTTTGATTATTTCTGGCTCCTGCCTCCGGTTGGTTATGGTACTGCAGTCACGGATATTGTGCATGGTATTCCTGTACCACCCATGAATAATGGCATACCGCTTACCAATGTGTTCGGTAATGAGTTTGTGATCATGCCGAGCCCTGAATATGCCATGCCATGGGATCCTTCGACCGGCAAATCCTTTTTCCAGTTCATTGCCATTGCTTTCTCCCTGATGATCGGAACAGCCGGATTGCCTCATGTATTGCAGCGTTTTTATGTGGTACCTAAAGCCAACGACGCCCGCTGGTCGGTAGTATGGGGATTGTTCTTCATTTGCATTCTTTACTGGGGAGCCCCGGTTTATGCTGCCCTAGGGAAGATCCTTTCCGTAAATCCCGAGGTGGGAGTCCTTGCCAAAGATGCCATTGTTGTGTATACCGCTCAGCTCGGTGATGTCAACTCGCTACTGGTGGGATTTCTGGCAGCAGGGGCAGTATCGGCTGCATTCAGTACGGTTTCAGGTCTTTTTGTAGCAGGGGCCTCTTCGTTTTCTCATGATATCTATTATAAGGTAATCAATCCCAATGTAAAACCGGCGACGCAATTACTTTTCGCCCGGTTGGGGACTGTACTGATGGCTATTATTGTGACTATTCTGGCCTTACAGGATTTTGCGCTGATCGGGGAGCTGGTTGCCGCGGCCTTCTCTATTGCAGCCTGTACGCTCTTTCCTCTGTTCCTCCTGGGCATCTGGTGGAGCGGAGCCAACAGGGCAGGCGCTGTGGCAGGCCTCACGGTGGGGATGTTGATCACGGCTATGTCGATCACCTACTTTATCTGTGGCAAGAATGGTATCCAATTGCCAGGTCATGAGTTTATAACCTATTATTTCCAGTTGTGGTATTTTGCCCTTATTGGCGCACCCATTGTGATCCTCACGAATATAATCGTTTCTAAATTTACTAAGCCTACTCCGCCGGAGATTAAAAAATTCCTCGCCACGGAAGTGCATTCACACTGATCGGTGAGCCCGGATGTTCCCGGGGGAGAGTTCTGGAGGTAAGATATGTTTAGGATTTCAAAACCGGTCGGAATCCTGATCTTGGTTATGCTGCTGTTATCCGGGATTGGGATTCTTTTTACACGGTATTATTACAAACGGATTAACAGCGCTGAAGACCCGGGAACGATGGAAGCCCGGGCGCGGCTTTCCGGATTCGACAGACTGATGAAAGAGGGCAAATATGCCGACGGCTTATCCCTGCTGGATTCAGTGGAAGCGGTATATTCCAGCATTCCCTGCTATCCTGAATCCTATGAAATGGGGGTGGTATACAACAACAGAGGCTCGGCCCGCATGGCTCTGGCATTGTATCAGACAGGAGATTCGGTGTTGAGAAGTGAGTTACTTAAACATGCTGAATCTGAGATCAGGTGGTCCATCTTGCTTTATGAAGCATGGAAAAGGAAATTTGATACCATGACTACCGAAATGATAAGTTCTTTCGTGAGTAAATGTTTCGCGGCAAGGGAGCACCTGGGTAATGACATGGATTATCAAAGAATTCTGAATAAAAGAGTTGAGGATATTGAGCTTGCAAGAGTGGAGGTCAACCGTCGTATATCGGTCAGCTATTCCAATCTGGGCATTATACAACGTCATCTTTATCAGCAGGATTCGGCTCTGGTCAGTTATGTAAAGGCGTTAAAGCTTTGGAAACGGAACCCTACGGCAAAGAACAATCTGAATACCCTGCTTGGCCGGCCGCAGGAAGAGGGATCGCTGATTGAACAGCTTTTTCCCCCTGAAAGAAAAACACCAGATTAAATCACGGGGATACTCATGTCAGGCCACTCTTGAAATCCATGGTAAGTTTTCCGGTGAACTCGGATAACTGGACGAAAATCTTTTTCAGAAGAGCCTTTTCTATTTCAGGGATTCTCTCAGGATTTATATAATTATCAGCCCGGCCGCCACCTGCAATCTGCCCTGCCTGGTGACGGAAACGCATCAGCAGCAAATGTTTGTATGCCTCCTGCCGATCCTGGTACTGGGTATCGGTAAACACGCCTGCCTGGTGCAATCTGTAAAGCCGCACCAGGGTATTGGTTTCCCGGAAACCCTCTTTCAGCGCATACAGTCTGATCATATCCACGAGGGGTAGCATGACTTTTTTAATATCGAAAACATCGGGCTGTTCTTTTGACAAACCAACGACGATCTGACCGAAGAGGCCAATCGGAGGCTTCATCTTCTGGATGTTACCAGTCATGAAAATGAAAAATGACGGGTGTCTCCTTATGGTCTCCTGGATATGGGTCCGCAGTTCATCAGACAATGCTGTTTTACCATAAATGCTTCTGAAGTCAAAAAAGATATTAACATCCAGCAAATCCTGCGGTTCGGCCGAAGTGATCCATCGGGTGAAGTATTGTTTCCATCGGCTGAGCGGTTGGCACCATTCGGGATTACTGGCCATGATCTTTCCCGGACAGTAATGATAGCCGGTATCATTTAGCCAGTCGGAGATCAGCTTTCCAAATCTCATAAACCATTGGCGGGTTTCCTCAAGGCGTTCTTCATCCACATCCTCAAAAATGATCGCATGATCCTGGTCGGTAGCGAGGGTTTGTTCCTCCCGGCCGGCGCTTCCCAGGGAAATGAAAGTAAAGGATACAGGAGGATCCCCCAGCTGAGTCAAAGCCATGGAAATGAGTTTTTCGGCGGTTGTTTCAAATACTACGGAAGTTAAGCGGACCAGGTTTACCGGATCCGCACCGCTGTTGATGAGAATATTCGCCAGGGCCGGAATACGGTCGGTCACCTGACGGATAACTCCTATGGACGATGCTTTTTCGATCTCCTGACGGGTAAATGAAAACGAATACTGATGTGCCTTCAGCAAATCATTGGCGCTGACAATACCGCAGATTTGACCAGCAGAGTTCCTTACGGCCAAATGACTGACATTGCACTCCTGCATTTTCGCGACCGCCTCATAAAGCAATGCTGTTTCTGTGATAACGATCAGGGGGGAACTCATGATCTCGTGAACCTTTTTGTCAAAGGAAATACCGGTTGAGACTGCCCGGATCCGAATATCCCTGTCGGTCACAATACCAACAGTAATGCCATGCTCCGTGGTGATTAGTATTGCATCACATCCCGTATCAGTCATTTTACGGGCACTATCCTTGATCGACAGTTCAAGATCTGCTACTGCCGCCATCTTCAGGTAGGCACTAACGGGCTGTTTAAGAAAAAGAACAGAGGATTGCAATTCATCCAGCAGACTTCCGGGAACACCGCTGATGGTATTAAGACTGGTCAATGTTTCAATCTTTATCACCTTGAAGAGCTCACCGCCATAGGGAATTACCGGGAAAGATTGCCTGACGGGTGTGGTTTCGTGGTTTTTCTTGATCAGTTCGGTTTCAAAATAAGCCCCTGTGGGTTTTGACAGATCTGGTTTCGAAACGGTTTTCAGAATTATTTCCGCATCCTCTGGCCGGAAAATGCCCGGGAGCCCCAGTGTCTGGATCTCCTGCTCATGAAAGCCTGAAAGGTTTTGAAACAGCTTATTGGTATATACGATTTTCTCCCCCAGGATCATCAAGGTTCCCTCCGTGGCAGCATCCAGGAGCTCCCGGTATTTTTCCTCCGATTTCAGGGTCTCTTTTTCAGCGAGCAGTCGCCTTGTTTCAATCCGGTATCCCTGAAAGGTGATAATGACCATCAGTACCAGTAGAATCATCATGATCCCCAGAGATATCAGCAATAGTCCGCGCTCCAGATTATTGATTTCCGATTGTACATCTTCAAGATAGATGCCCGTGCCAATCACCCAACCCCAGGGTCGAAAAGCTTTAACAAAAGATAGTTTTGGAACAATCAGGGTGGAATCATCTTTCCACTGCCACATATACTCAACATAACCGGCGCCCGCCGGGGACTGCCTTACCGTGCGGATACATTCTACAAAGAGCCTTTTTCCGGAGGGATCCTGAAAATCCGACAAATCTTTCCCGTTCAGCTCTTCACGGTATGGATGCATAACCATCCGGGGGAAGGTGTCGGTGATCCAGAAATAATCTTTGGATTCTGCGCCATACCTAAGATGACGGACCTGTTCGATGGCTTCCCGGCGTGCTATAGTGTCCGATAGTCTTCCATGGAGAACTTCCGAATGATATCTTTCAAAAATACTGACGGCTGTTGCGGTCAGCTCACCGATCATTTCCGCTTTCTTGTCCATAATGCTTCTTTCATACTCTGGCAGGATGATCAGGTAAAACGAAATAGTGAAGAGAATGACAGCAAGCAGTGCCGGAAAAATGATCCGAAGGAAGAATTTCCATCTCCTGGTAAGAAGTTTTTTCATTATTGGGATGATTGATTCACTGTAAATAACAAATTTCAATGACCATTTCATTCAAAGAAACAAGCATGTAGCCATTTCTGACCTTTCCCAGTACAACCGGGGGGCAGGTTATCCATCGCCTGCCATGGCCGACGGGGAAAGAGGTTCGACGCGATTCATGCATGAAGAGCCAGTTTCCGGTGAGGGTTCCCATGATATGAACATGACCGGAAATCCCAAGCTGGCAATTGTTTTTCTGCATCATGCGCAGATGCGACCATAAACTGAATGCAGATTGTGGCATCCGGGTGGTAGAGCCGCTCGGGTCGGGGAAAATCGAGTGGGTCAAAAGCATATCTGTGCCTTTGAGGGAGAGGATTTTATACTCAGGAAGGCTTTCAAGGTAGGCACGACTTGTATGATCGAGCCAGTCAGGTCTCTCCTCCTCTCCGTAAAGCCAAAGCGATTTTCCGGCCTTCCGGTACCTGTCGGTGGGAGTGCGCTGATACCAGTCAGCGGGATATGAAAAGCCGGCACGGAACTCCGGAATTCTCTGAACAGCAAATAAGTCATGGTTTCCAGCCACGGAAAGGGAAATGTTTTCCCTGACCAGGCGAATACAATCGTTGGCTGACCTGGCTTTCCGGTACTGATAGTGCCTTGCATCGTACCCCAGGATATCCCCAAGGCATATGACCATGTCGCACCGTTGCTTTTCGAGCCGGGACAAAGTGATCTCCAACGACCCTGTATCTTCATGGATATCGGATATGATGCCAAGTTTCATGCATTCAAATGTAATCATAAATGCACTATCTTTGCACACTGTAATGCCTGATCCTGACCGTTTCCCTGCCTGAAGCCAGATGAAAAGGTTTTCCTCCGGTTCAATGAATCTCTCGGTATGAATGTCCATAAGCTCAACAACATCTTCCATCCACAGCGTATCGCGCTGATAGGCGTGACAACCAATCCCAACAGTGTTTCAGGCAAAGTGCTGATCAATCTGGTCAGCGGAGGGTTCAAAGGTGTGGTTTACCCCGTAAATCCTGATCATGAAGCGGTAATGGGCATTCCCTGTTATCCGGATGTTGCCAGCTTGCCACGTGTACCCGATCTTGGCATTATCTGTTCGCCCGCAGGGAAAGTGCCTGCCATGGTGAAGGAATGTGGCGATAAGGGCATCAGGGGGCTCATCATAATTTCGGCCGGATTTAGGGAGACCGGAGAAGAGGGAGAGAAACTGGAACAGGAGATCGCATGCATGATCAAACAATACGAAGGGATGCGGGTGATCGGCCCCAATTGTCTGGGAGTGATTGTTCCAGGATTGAAGCTTAATGCCAGTTTTGCTTCCGATATGCCGCGGACAGGCAATATTGCCTTTATCTCACAGTCAGGGGCACTCTGTACATCGGTTCTCGATTGGGCCCTGGAGGGAAAGATCGGTTTTTCCTGTTTTGTATCCGTCGGAAACAGCCTGGATGTTGATTTCGGTGATCTCATCGACTACCTGGGTGAAGATGAGAATACGCACTGCATCATCCTTTACGTTGAATCGATTAAAAATCCCAGGCGATTTATGACAGCAGCCAGGGCATTTGCCCGCAAGAAACCAATGATTGTTTACAAGGCAGGACGCTATCCTGAATCTGCGCAGGTTGCCGCTTCACATACCGGAGCGATGGCTTCGGAGGATGCAGTCTACGACGCTGCATTCCAAAGAGCTGGTCTGGCAAGGGTATATCAGATAGGGGATATTTTCAGCGTGGCTGAACTGATAGGCCGGAACAAATTTCCGAAGGGACCCCGGCTGGGAATCATTACAAATGCAGGGGGCCCCGGAGTTATGGCAACCGACGCCCTGTTATCGTCCGACGGCGTACTTGCAACTCTTTCGGAGGAAACCATGGGCAGGCTGAATGAAAACCTTCCGGCTTTCTGGTCTCACGGTAATCCCGTGGATGTTCTGGGAGATGCACGGGCCAAGCGGATCGCCAAAGCGACACAGATCGTTCTGGAAGACCCTGGTGTAGATGCCGTGCTGGTCATACTTACTCCCCAGGCCATGACCAACCCCGATGCGACTGCCCGGGAGATAAGTATGCTTCCTGCCCATACCAGGAAGCCTATTCTTGCGGCCTGGCTGGGAGGACAAAGTATGCACAGGGCCGATGATCTGCTTGTGGATGCAGGGATTCCATCGTACCGGACCCCTGAAGAAGCCATCCGTGCATTCATGACCCTTGTAGCATATTCACGCAATCTTGAAGTGCTGTATGAAACCCCCAGGGATATCCCGGTAGAGTTCAGCCTCGACCGGGTAACCCTGCGTGAGGAATTCGACAAACTGGTGTCAGGAAAAGGTGAAGTCATTCCGGAGGATATATCGAAATCGGTGCTTCAATCTTACGGAATAGCAACCACCAGGCCCTTCCTGGCAAGGAGTGCACGGGAATCATTGGAGATTGCTGAAAAACTTGGCTACCCGGTGGTGCTGAAAATACAGTCACCTGATATAACACATAAATCTGATGCAGGAGGTGTTCAGTTAAACCTGGGGAACAGCGAAATGGTGAATGCTGCCTATGGCGGTATCATGGATAGTGTCAGAAAAAAGATGCCGGATGCAACCATCGAAGGGATCACAGTGCAGAAGATGGTGGCAGAAAAGGAGGCGGTCGAGATGATTCTCGGAATTAAAAGAGACAATATTTTCGGAACAGTCCTGATGGTGGGGATGGGCGGGGTGACTGCTGAACTTTTTGCCGATAAGGCACTGGGTTTTCCTCCCCTGAACGAACGACTGGCCAGAAGAATGGTTGAGTCGTTGAAAATATACCCCCTGCTGAAAGGATACAGAGGAAGTCCCCCGAAAAATACGGAAGCGCTCATTCAGACGCTCATCCGGCTTTCATACCTGGCAGCCGATTTTCCCGAAATCAAGGAACTCGATATTAATCCACTGCTGGTGACAACACGGGAGGTTGTTGCGCTTGATGCCCGCGTGGTCATCGATCCGGATTTTTCGGTTCAAACCGGCGTCCCCTATGCACACCTTGCGCTTCATCCCTATCCGGAAAAATATGTTCGGGAGGTTATACTGCCCGATGCGACAAGGATCCTTTTGAGACCCATCAAGCCGGAAGACGAACCACATTGGCTGGAGATGCTGGGCAACTGTTCCAGAGAATCGCTGTATAACCGTTTCCGCTATTTTTTCCATTGGCAGTCCCATGAAGTGGCCACCCGGTATTGCTACGTGGATTATGACCGTGAGATAGCCATTGTTGCCGAAGTGGTGGAGGAGGGCAGAAAAAAACTGGTTGGGGTCGGACGGCTGATCGCCGATCCTGATCATGAAACCGTGGAATATGCCGTTCTGATCATTGATGCTTACCAGCAGAAGGAACTGGGAAGTATGATCACGGATTTTTGCCTGGAAATTGCGCAGAAGTGGAATCTGAGAAAAATCGTGGCACAAACGACATCAGATAACAAGCGGATGATCGCCGTATTCAGAAAGCGCGGATTTCAGATATTGACGGGGAATGTTGATTCCACCGTGGAAGTAATCAAAGATTTAAAATAATCTGTGTATTTTTTCGTTACATCAACCAAAAGCATTGATATGAAGAACCATAAGAATCTTAGATCCCTCCTTTTTATTGCACTCGTTTTGCTGATAACCTCCTGCGCCACAACGCACCCGAATGAAAAACTGATCGTGGGGACCTGGAGAACCGTGAAGGTGGAAAAGTATGTGGACGAATCGGCCATGAAGGCTGCTGCGAATGCTCCCGCACCAAAAACAGGATCCAATGTAAACAGGACAGAACCAACCTCACAAAGTGATCCTCCCCGCGAAACACAATCCACCGACCCGGAACGCGACAATAAAGTTCAGAATAAACTGAACAGGCTGATACAATCGGAGGAGAGGGCTGTCCTGGTGATCGATTCAGGACATTTCGCATCGAAACAATATCCCGGTACCTTGAAAAGGGCGACCTGGAAGATGAAATCCAACGGAATGGTGATCATTGCAAAAAATATTGAGAATAAAGAAAGGGTTCGGATGGAAATCGAAGAGATCAGTGAGAATCAGGCAGTTATTATCCAGGAGTTACCGGTAGGTTCATTGAGAATAACCTATAGCAGGGAAAAATAGAGAATAAAGGGGGAGATTTCTCCCCTTTTTTTGTTCAATAAAATAGAATTAATCCAGTTAAAAATTAATTTTGCAAACAAAATCAAAAACCACAACAATGAAAAAACTTGGATCAATCATATCTGGACTCAGTATTGCAGTAATTTTTGCTGTAACGGGATGTGCGAAAAAGGAGGATGTCAATACGGATAATCCTGCTGTTCCTGCAACAGGGACGACACCTTCCATCACGATCAATGATTCTTATGGCACGCTTGTTGCTGTGAGATCGGTCTCCTATACCATGGCAGGAGGATTCACCATTCCCGTAGAGGTCAATACAGCGGTTGCCGCTTTCCCTTCAGCCCCGGGATCAGCCACCTTTCTGGATGCCGGTACAGTCACGATCAATTCGAAAGCACTTACAAAGCAGTCGAATAACTCGTATGTATATCAGAATCTTACCAGTCCGTTGAATTTCTCAACCATCGACTGGAATGTAAGTGGTTCGGGATCGATTCCGGCAATCAGTTATACGGACAATAAGCCTATTCCGGATTATTCCGGGTATGCCGATCTCCCTGCATCGCTCACAAGGTCAGCCGGGCTGGAGATTAATCTTGCAGGTAAAATCACTGGTGCGGATTCGGTATATGTGATCATTGCCGACATGAACAGCAAGTATATCCTGAGGAGGTTGGGAGGCGGAGCATCCAAATGCAGCTTTACGCCTGCCGATCTGGGGACCCTTTCGGCCGGGGCAGGAATGTTGCAGGTTGTACCCTGGAATTTCGAAAGGGAAGATTATTCGGATAAACCTTTCTACTTTGTCATTGAATCGGTTTATACCAAGAGTGGAATCATGATCAACTGATCGTGGCAAAGGAATTCGCTTACCCGGATGGAAATCCGGGTTTTTTTTTCTTGTTGCGTGAATCAGGAATATGTATTATCTTTGGCCATATCTAAATATTTGAATTATGAACTTTGAACTGACCGAAGAACAGATCATGATCCAGCAGTCGGCAAGGGATTATGCCCAGCGGGAACTGATCAAGGATGTGCTCGAGCGTGACGCCGGGTCCATCTTTCCTGAGCATCATGTTAAGGCCCTTACCGAACTCGGGTTCATGGGCATGACCGTTAAACCGGAGTATGACGGGGGGGGGATGGATACGATCTCCTATGTCCTGGCGTTGGAGGAGTTATCAAAAGTTGACTCTGCAACGGCAGTGATCGTCTCGGTCAACAACTCCCTTGTTTGTTATGAACTGGAGGAATTTGGCACTACGGAACAAAAGGAGAAATGGCTGAAACCCCTTGCCCGTGGCGAAAAGCTTGGAGCTTTTCTACTTTCTGAACCGGAAGCCGGATCCGATGCCACCTCCCAGCGGACCACGGCCATCGACATGGGCGACCACTACCTGGTCAACGGAGTGAAAAACTGGATCACAAATGGAAATTGTGCCGCTGTTTATATCGTCATTGCTCAGACCAACCGAGAAAAGGGGCATAAAGGGATCAACGCGCTGATCGTCGACCGCCATTCGCCCGGTATCACGCTCGGGCCGCATGAGGACAAGATGGGCATGCGCAGTTCCGATACACATTCCGTCATGTTTGCCGATGTGAAGGTACCTAAAGAGAACCGCCTGGGCGATGACGGACAGGGTTTCAGGATTGCCATGAAGACGTTGGAAGGAGGCCGTATAGGGATCGCAGCACAGGCCCTGGGTATCGCGCAGGGTGCTTATGAGAGAGCCCTCCGGTATGCCAAGGAGAGAAAAGCTTTCGGCACGGAGATCATCAATCACCAGGCGGTTGCATTCAAGCTGGCCGAGATGCATACCCGCATCGAAGCTGCACGTTTTCTTACCCTGAAATCTGCCTGGCTCAAGGATCAGAACAAACCCTATGGGACTGCCAGTGCAATGGCCAAGTATTATGCCGCTGAAACTGCCATGTATGTCACCACCGAAGCCGTGCAGATCCACGGAGGTTATGGTTACGTGAAGGAGTATCATGTGGAGCGGCTGATGCGAGAAGCCAAGCTGACCCAGATCTATGAAGGGACAAGCGAGATCCAGCAGGTGATCATCTCACGGGCCATCATGAACGAATAACTGTTACCAGATATGCAATTGCCGGAACCTTACAAGCCTAAAAACCATATCAGGATTGTAACGGCGGCCTCCCTTTTCGACGGGCACGATGCCGCCATCAATATCATGCGACGGATCCTCCAGTCAAGCGGTGCCGAGGTGATCCACCTCGGGCATAACCGCTCGGTACAGGAGATCGTTGACTGTGCCATTCAGGAAGATGTACAGGCTGTGGCCATCACCTCGTACCAGGGAGGCCATATGGAATTTTTCCAATACATGTACGATCTGCTGAAGGAAAGAGGATGCAGTCATATACGTATCTTCGGCGGCGGCGGGGGTGTGATCCTTCCCCATGAGATTGATGCCCTTCACGCTTACGGGATAACCCGGATCTATTCACCTGACGACGGCAGAGCCATGAGCCTTCAGGGGATGATCAACGACCTGCTCGAAAAATGTGACTTTCCGGTTGGCCTGGATATGGATTGGGATCCGGAACAGATTCAGGGAAAAGATCCGGCGCTCCTTGCACGGTTGATCTCATCCATTGAAAACTTTCCCGAAAAACATGCCGATAAGATAGCCCGGCTTTATCAAACACAAACATCCCTGGTTCCGGTACTCGGGATCACCGGAACCGGCGGAGCAGGAAAATCGTCGCTGGTTGATGAAATCGTGCGCAGATTTATACAGGATTTTTCGAATAAGACGCTGGCTATCATATCGGTAGATCCTACTAAACGACGAACGGGTGGCGCTCTTCTGGGGGACAGGATCCGCATGAATGCTATCGACAATCCGAGGATTTACATGCGGTCGCTGGCTACGCGGCAATCCAACCTGGCTCTTTCCAGGTATGTGAAAGATGCGACACAGGTATTGAGGATTGCAGGATTTGACCTGATCGTGGTTGAGACATCAGGAATCGGGCAATCCGATACGGAAATCGTGGATCTCAGCGATCTCGCCCTTTATGTGATGACTCCCGAATATGGCGCGGCAAGCCAGCTCGAGAAGATCGACATGCTTGATTTCGCCGATGTGGTTGCCATCAACAAGTTCGACAAGCGCGGTGCCCAGGATGCACTCAGGGATGTTAAAAAGCAGTATCAGCGTAACCACCAGCGCTGGCACGACGATGTGGACTCCATGCCAGTGTACGGAACGGTGGCATCACAATTCAACGATCCCGGGGTAAATCACCTCTACAGGGTGCTCATCCGGTTGCTCGGGGAGAAAACCGGCGTAAACTTTACCAGTACGTTCGAAGGGAAGGATGAGATGAAAGATAAGATCTTCATCATTCCGCCCTCCAAAACCAGGTACCTCGCAGAGATCGCAGAACAGGTCAGAGGCTACAATAAATGGTCGGAGGATCAGGCAAAAATAGCAGAACGGATGTATGCCCTTTCGCTCAGCACGAAGGAGTTGCAACAACTGAGTAACGGGAATATCGGGGAAGAAATAGCCGGGGATGTGATGCTCCGGATGGAGAAACAATATGAACAATTAGCCCGCAACCTGGATCCATCAAATCAGGATATACTGAATCACTGGTACGGGAAGATCGGAAAATACAGGGATGGGGAGTATATATATAAGGTGCGCGATAAGGAGATCCGGGTTCCTACGCATACAGAATCTCTGTCGCATCTTAAGATTCCGAAGATCTCACTCCCCCGGTACAGGTCGTGGGGCGATATCCTCCGCTGGAATCTTCGTGAGAATGTTCCGGGGGAGTTCCCTTTTGCTGCCGGTGTGTTTCCGTTCAAACGAACCAGCGAGGATCCCACCCGTATGTTTGCCGGTGAGGGCGGTCCGGAACGCACCAACAAAAGGTTTCATTATGTATCAGCAGGAATGCCTTTCGTGAGACTTTCTACCGCCTTCGATTCCGTAACTCTGTATGGATACGATCCCGGGTTGAGACCTGATATTTATGGAAAAATAGGGAATGCTGGTGTTTCAGTTTCTTGTCTCGACGACGCTAAAAAGCTCTATTCAGGATTTGATCTGCTGAATCCGAACACCTCCGTATCGATGACCATTAATGGCCCGGCGCCTGCGCTTGTTGGCTATTTCATGAATACAGCCATCGACCAGCAGTGCGAGAAATATATCCGGGAACATGGACTTACTGAAGAGGTTGAGAAAAAAATCAGATCATTTTACCGTAAAAAAGGAACCAAAAGACCTGAATACCAGGGATCCCTTCCGGAAGGGAATGACGGACTCGGCCTGATGCTGCTGGGTATCACCGGTGATATGGTCCTTTCGCCGGAGGTATACCAGAAGATCAAATCTGAAACGCTCAGTCAGGTCCGGGGCACTGTGCAGGCTGATATCCTCAAGGAGGACCAGGCGCAGAACACCTGTTTGTTTTCAACTGATTTTGCCCTTAAGATGATGGGCGACATCCAGGAATTTTTCATAGGGAATAATATCAGGAATTTTTATTCCGTATCCATCTCCGGATATCATATTGCAGAAGCTGGAGCCAATCCTGTCACCCAGCTTGCCTTTACCCTCGCCAACGGTTTCACGTACGTGGAGTATTACGCTTCAAGAGGTATGGATGTGAATAAATTTGCCCCCAACCTCTCTTTCTTCTTTTCCAACGGGGTCGATCCGGAATATTCTGTGATCGGTCGCGTCGCAAGGCTTATCTGGGCCAAGGCCATGAAGTACCGGTACAAGGCGGATGCCCGTTCACAAATGCTCAAGTATCATATCCAGACTTCAGGCCGGTCGCTGCATGCCCAGGAGATCGACTTTAATGATATTCGTACTACCCTGCAGGCCCTCTATGCGATTTACGACAACTGCAACTCGCTTCATACCAATGCTTATGATGAAGCCATCACTACCCCAACCGAAGAATCGGTGCGCCGGGC
>CAYWHQ010000020.1:0-3628 GCA_964457665.1 uncultured Prolixibacteraceae bacterium
CATGAGGAGTGCGACAAGGATACTGGATCCCCTGCAGCTTTCATCCGCAACACCCGACACACTGAGTCCTTTGCAATGTATTCTGGGGTCACCGCTTACAGCCACGGGAGTTGTCCAGGACAGGCTCAACCTGATCGTAAATGATACCGGATCCTTTTACCTTTTTGAGTATCCTGATGAGTCTTTTCCGCTTATCTTCCTCCCGGATGACGATATAGGTAAGGTTCTTCCGTTCGAAGCTTTTCCGGAATACCATTCCCGACCTGAATCCGAGTTGTTTCATGATGTCGTCCACGACAGGCGGTGTGGCGGTGGCTGTCAGCGCAAGGGCCGGAATTCCCGGGATTATCTTTCTGGTCTCTGCAATCCGCAGATAGGGAGGACGGAAGTCGTAGCCCCATTGGGAGACACAATGCGCCTCGTCGATGGCCAGAAGGTTCAGGCGCATCTGTGTCAGGGCTTCGCGGAATCGTTCGGTGGCGAGTCTTTCGGGTGAAACGTAGAGGAGTTTGTAGGCCTGGTTGCGGGCATTGCCGAGTATCAGACTGATTTCACCCGGGTGCATCCCTGAATAGATGGCTGCTGCCGGGACACCTCTTTTTTTCAGGTTATCGACCTGATCTTTCATCAGGGCGATCAGGGGGGATATCACCAGGCACATTCCTTCGCGGGCGATGGCGGGAACCTGGAAGCAGAGGGATTTTCCTCCGCCTGTGGGAAGCAGTGCAAGGGTGTCGTTGCCTTGGAGAACCGACTGGATAATTTCCTCCTGAAGAGGACGGAATTGGGCGTATCCCCAGTATTTCAGCAGTATCTGGTGCGGGGTCACGCTGATCAGCTATTCAACCACCCGGTGAATGGAATCCAGGATTGTTCCGTCGACCCACTTGACCACTGCCACGATCTCATCGGAGAAGCGTGGTTTGCCGGGTTTTCCGCAAATCTTTTCAGCCTCTTCCTTCAGTTCGTGAATGGTTTTGATGGGCAGGGAGGAGTGTTTCATTTTTTCAATGAGGTCGGTTCTGCGGGGATTGATGGCTATTCCCCTCTCTGTCACGATTACATCGATCAGTTCACCCGGGCCGCAGATGGTTGTCACCTCGTCGCGGATCACGGGTATCCTGTCGCGGAACAGCGGTACCGGAAGGATGACACATTTGCCGAAGAGCGTGTTCTGCCATCCGCCGATGCCATGCAGGAGGTAGCCGTCGGAATGGGTGACCACATTGGCATTGAAGTTCACATCGACCTCTGTGGCGCCGAGGATCACAACATCCACCATCGACGAAAAATTACCTTTTCCATGGTAATTATAGCTGGTAAACGGGCTGGTCCAGGTATGACGGGGATTGTCGCGCATGGACCTGACGCCGTCGAGATCGAAGGTCTGACCGTCAAGTATATACTCGGTCAGGCCCTCCTCGAGCATCTTCACCAGGTATTTGTTGCTGCCTCCGCGGGCAAACCGTGCTTTCCATCCCCGCGACCGGAGAATGTCGGCGAAAAAGATGCCAATGGAGAGGGCCGTACCCCCAGCACCAGCCTGAAAGGAGAATCCGTCAAAGATCAGTCCTGCTTCATCGCAAAACCGGGCCGACCATTCCGCCAGAAGGAGCCGGTCGGGACTTTTGGTGATCTCCGTTGTTCCGCTGACTATTTTTTCAGGGATGCCGATCTTGTCTGTCACCACCACATAATCCACCAGGTTGCCATTGATCTGCCAGGGGATGCAGGGGAAAGGCACCAGGTTGTCGGTAACTACGATGACCTTGTCGGCATACTGGGCATCCGCGAGTGCAAATCCAAGCGGTCCGCAGGCGGCAGGGCCATTTACGCCGTTACAGTTTCCGAAGGGATCGGAGGAAGGCGCCGCAATAACCGCGATGTCGATGTGTACCTCGCCATCCTGAACGGCCTGGTAGCGCCCCCCGTGCGATCTCAGTACCCCGAGTCCTTTCATTTTTCCCTGTGAGGTAAATTTTCCCAGGGCTCCGTTCATGGATCCCTCAATATGGTCGATCGTTCCATCTTCCAGGTGCCGTGTGAGGACTTCATGACAGGGGAAAGAGGCGGAGGGGAACCACATCAGGTTTTTAACGTTCATTTCCCGGGCGATATCAAAAATGGGCACCGCGATGAGATCTCCGTTCCGGAAATGATGATGTGTGGATATGGTCATTCCGTCTTTGAGACCACACCGGACAAGGGCCTCCTTCAGCGAAGGAACGGTTTTGTTGCCGTCGGCCGGGTAGCCGGCACACGAAACGAGGGCAGGGGCCGCGCGGTATCCGGAAGGTTTATAATTTCCGACACCCATGTAGGGCACGGCAGGTTTCCCGTTGATGATAGCCGGAACCTTTCGTCCCGCTGCATTGGTCACTACCTTATCATATTTGCTCATAATTGTCCCTCCAGTTTTCGTCGAGTTTTTTCATTTTCAGCGCAGTATTGATTGTATTCAGGGCGCGTTTAACCACCGGGGCATCGATCATTTTCGAACCGAGCGCCACCACGCCAAGCCCGGCTTCCTCGGCCTTGTGCCATGCATGCACAATTTTCCTGGCTTTTTCCAGTTCCGCAGCAGAGGGGGCAAATGCCTCATGGATCACCCTGATCTGGCGGGGATGGATGCATCCCATCCCGTCGAAACCAAGCGCTTTCGAGCGAAGTACGTTTTCCTTCAGACCATCCATGTCGGCCACATCCGAAAATACCGAGTCGATGGGTTGAATGCCTGCTGCCCTGGCGGCATTTACGACCATGCTGCGGGCAAAGAAACTCTCGGTCCCTTCCGCAGTACGCATTGTTCCCAGATCAGCGGTGTAGTCCTCCAAGCCAATGGCCAGGGCCACCACATTATCTGCGGCAGTGGCAATCGGAAGCGCCTGCAGTACGCCCATGGCGCTCTCGATGATCGGCATGATCCAGACAGGGTGACTGATCCCGTATTTATCCCTGAGGTGCTCTATCCGGTCATTCACATCTTTTACCTGGGATGGTTGTTCGCACTTGGGCAGCAGGATAAGGTTGACATGATGGGGAATCACAAAATCCAGGTCTTCGAGGCCCCGTTCGCCCTGATTTATCCTGACCATTCGCTCCGCACCGTAAAAGTCGATGTTCCGGAGTGCATTTCGCACCAGTAACCGTGCTTCATCCTTCTTATCGGGGGCAACGGCATCCTCCAGATCCAGGATAATCCCGTCGGGATGATGTATGCCCGCGTTGATCATCAGCGTGGGATTGTTTCCCGGCAGATACAACCTCGAAAAACGGTTTCTGTTCCTGGCGGTATCATATCTGTTTTGTTCAAGAAACGGCAGAAGGTATCCGGCGGAGGTTCCGGTGACTTGACGGATTGCGGCCTCCACCCTGGCGGCCATTACAAAAGGCAGCGCTCCCGAATCTTCCACGACCAGCGTCGCATTGCTGATCTGGTAATGGTGAAGAATGTCCAGAAGAAGATGGCGTATATCCTCTCCGAACATCACACCGACTTTTGAACTGATCTCCAGCTGCAGGCCTCCCTGTCCAGTAAGTTCGAGCGTAACAAAGCAATCGGAACGCACGCCTTTCCCTTTGTTTCCGGTTGATGTTGAATTTCCCATGAAATGTTCTTTTAGTGAAT
>CAYWHQ010000020.1:3638-15065 GCA_964457665.1 uncultured Prolixibacteraceae bacterium
AAAATTAGTAAAATTTCTTTTCACTATTTTTGTGCCTTTATCAGGGTTTTGAGATGGCAAAAAGATCGGTGAGAAAAAAGCCGGGGCGAGCCCGCAAAGGAAGTTTTTTTTCGTTTAGCGGAAACATATATGCAGTTACTTTTCTGAGACTGCTCACTGTGCTGGTTTTCTTTTTCCTTTGCCGGTTGCTTTTTTACCTTTTTAACGTTCAATACTTCAGCAATCTCTCCACTTCAGAATTATTGTCCGCTTTCTTTTACGGAATTCGTTTCGATCTGTCAGGATTGTTCATGATCAACGGGATTTACCTTATCCTGAACACGGTTCCATTCACATTTCGATACAACCGCATTTACAGCGGATTCGTCAATGCCGGCTTCTATGTGGTCAATACTATTGGATTTGCTTTAAATTTCATCGATACGGTCTACTTTCGGTTCACGATGAAAAGAACCACCTTCGACATCTTCTCGTATCTCAGGGTCGGCGGGGATCTTGACAGACTGATCCCGCAGTTTGCGAGGGATTTCTGGTATCTGATTCTTCTGTGGATCGTTTTTTCCGTCGTTTTTGTATTCATCTGCACCCGGTTCAGAACCAGGGAGCCATCCGGAAAGGGAAAATCATTCAGCATCCTGACCTATGTGTGGCAGTCGGTTGTCTTTGTGTTCTCACTCGGCCTCATCGTGCTTTGCATCCGGGGAGGTGTTCAGTTCAAGCCCATCGAACCTGTATCAGCCGGTTTGTACACATCGGCCCGAAACGCCCCCTTATTGCTCAATACCCCATTTACACTGATCAAAACCGTATCTGCCGAGTCGCTCCAACCTGTAAGATGGTTCAAAACCGAAGCTGAACTGAACAAGATCTACTCTCCGGTTTTTCCGCCGTCAGAGAAGAAGTTCCGCAGGATGAATGTAATGGTGATCATCATGGAGAGCTTTTCGAGGGAGCATATCGGGGCATTGAACCAGGACAAGGAGAACGGAAGGTATCAGGGTTATACCCCTTTCTTTGATTCCCTGTTGAGAGCAGGGTGGTATTTTGATGCGTACGCTAACGGGAAGACCAGTATGCAGGGTGTTCCGGCCATACTCTCTTCCATTCCCTCGCTGATGAATGAGTCGTTTATCCAATCCAATCACGGACCCAACCGTTACACCGGATTGGGCGGATTACTTGGTGGAAAAGGATATCATACAGCTTTTTTTCATGGGGGATCGAATGGTACGATGAGTCTCGACATATATGCCCGCATCGCAGGATTTCAAAGGTATTACGGCAGGAAGGAATATGGCAACGAAAAGCATTATGACGGGCGGTGGGGCATCCGCGACGAGGAGTTCTTTCAGTACACTGCACGGATCCTGTCGGGGATGCCGAAGCCCTTTGCCGTGGCCCTCTTTTCTCTCTCCTCTCATCATCCCTATTTTGTACCGGGCCAGTATCGTCATAAGTTCAGGACCGGAAAGCTCCCCATCCAGCAGAGTGTGATGTATGCCGACTATGCGCTGGGAAAGTTCTTTCATGCGGTGAAAAATAAACCGTGGTTTAAGAACACACTGTTTGTCATCACTGCGGATCACACGTCAGAAGGATATTTTCCCTGCTACCAGACCACGCTGGGCAGTTATGCCATTCCGGTGTTGTTGTATGCACCAGGCGATAATCTCAGGGGAAAAGGGGAGGTCGTGGCTCAGCAAACCGATATTCTTCCCACGATATTGAATTACATTGGTTATGACAGGTCATTTATTGCCTTCGGATCGGATCTTTTCAATCCGAAGGCCCCGCATTTCTCGGTTCATTACCTGGGAGGGATTTACGGGATGGTAAAAGAGGGATATTACATTGAATTTGACGGAGAAAAGGCAACAAGTCTCTATGATATGAAAAATGATCCCCTGCAGCAGCGGGATATTCTGACGTCGGAACCCGTTGCGGCAGAAAGGCTGACGCTTTTTTTGAAAGCATACATTCAGCAGTACAATAACAGGTTGACCGAGAACCGGCTCATCATTGACTGATCATGGAAAGTACAGGGAACAGGCGGCTCAGCTTCATCATTAATCCGATCTCAGGAGGTGTAAGGAAAGGCAGGGTGGAGGAGAAGATACGGAAACATCTCGATTGCAGGAGGTATTCCTACACCATCCATTATACGGGCAAGGCCGGGGATGCTACCGGGCTTGCAGCCACGGCGATCGGTGACGGTGCGGATGCCATCGTGGCGGTGGGAGGAGATGGCACGGTGAATGAGGTAGCCCGGGCGCTGATCGGATCGGAGGTGCCGCTGGGTATCATTCCTGCAGGATCAGGCAACGGGCTGGCGCTGCATCTGCACATTCCGCTGAATGTAAAGAGGGCTATTGAGGTCATTAACCGGTGGAACCTGAAAAGGATAGATACCGCCACCATCGACGATAACTTTTTTATCAATGTTGCAGGAGCCGGTTTTGATGCCGTAGTGGCCAGAAAATTTGCAAGGTCTTCGAAACGTGGCTTCTGGAGTTATTTCCGGATAGTTGTTGCATCGTATTTCAGGTATCGTCCGAAAAAGTACAGACTTGTCATCGACGGGAACCCGATTGAGCGAAGGGCGCTGCTGGTAAGCTTTGCCAATTCAAGTCAGTTTGGCAATAATGCTACCATCGATCCGGGGGCATCGCTTGATGATGGCTTTATTGATGTATGCATCATTAAAAAAGTACCCTTGTGGAAGATGATTTTTATGATACCTTTGATCTTTCTGAAGAGGTTTGACAGGACGGAGTATGTGGAGATTTTCAGGGCACGGGAGGTCAGGGTAACCAGAAAGAAAGGAAAAGCTGTGCATATTGACGGGGAACCTCTTACAGTGGGAAAGGAGTTTACCATGAGAGTGAATCCGCAATCGATATATATACTGACACCATAATATTATCCATGTTTCAAATTGATCAGCCTTTCTACCGGAAACCTTTCAGCGCTTTCCTGATGGAGAGCGGTTTTTCGGAGACCACTTCCAGGTTCCTGGCCGATTTCTCGGTTCTTCTGATTATCCTCGCGATTACGATCATCCTCTATTATATCGCCAAGCTGGTGATAAACAAAATCCTGAAGCGGGTGATCCGGCGTTCTGCAAGCCGTTGGGATGACCACATGTATGAACAGAGGGTATTCACGAGACTTGCCATGCTATTACCGGCCATCATACTGAATATCGCGCTTGAGCCTGCAATCTCCGATTATCCTGAAACGATAAGGATGTTGAGTCTCATCCTCAGGATATACATGGTATTCATCATGTTGCTGACCGGCGCCTCTTTCCTTAATGCCGTATATCATATCTACGGGGAGTTTGAGGTAGCCTCTTCCAGGCCTATCAAGGGATATGTTCAGATAGGAAAGATCATTCTTTTCGTGATCGGAGGGATTGTCATACTGTCAATCCTGGTCGGACAGTCACCCTTCAGCCTTTTGGCCGGCCTCGGAGCCATGTCGGCTGTACTCATGCTTGTTTTCAAGGACAGCATTCTGGGTTTTGTGGCAGGTGTGCAGCTCACATCCAACAATATGATGCGGATCGGCGACTGGATCACCATGCCTCAGAACAACACTGACGGCGTTGTCATCGATATTTCGCTGGTAACCGTGAAGGTCAGGAATTTCGATAATTCAGTCAGTTGCATTCCGACCTATACCTTTATCAGCGAGTCGTTTCAGAACTGGAGAAGCATGGAGGAGGCAGGTGGGCGACGGTTCAAGTTATCGATACTCATGGATACCGGGACGATAAAGTTTGCAGACGATTCGCTGATAGCGCGGCTGAAATCTGCAGGGATCTGGAGCGACAAAATGACCCAGGAGGATAGAAGGATCACAAATCTCGGACTCTTCAGGCGATTCCTGACGGCATATCTTGCGGATCATCCGGATATCAACAAGGAATCATCCCTTGTCGTACGGCAGCTTCAGCCCACTGAGTTCGGATTGCCCGTTGAAATGCTGGCATTTTACAAACCGGCCGTATTTGCAGGTTTTGCGGAGTTTCAGTCGGAATTGCTTGAATATCTTTATGCTGTTTTGCCGCTCTTTGGATTGACGCAGTACCAGCGGCCGGCGGGGATCGACAGGACATGTAGTACATAAATACCGTGAATATGGGAAGGCATTTATTCTTTTCAGTGTTCATTCTGGTTATGTTAAACGGATTTGTTTCACCGTTGAAGGGCCAGGAGGAAAAGGCCGATACCAATGCGGCCTTCGTCTTAAAAAACGTGATACCCGCCTTCAAAAATTTCAAGATCAATTTTTACATTGATGCTTACTTTGTGCAACCCATCAATGATGCCGGCGACACCTCCAGGTTGTCGGATTTTGCCAGTAATTGCAAGTTCATGGAACAGATCAGGCTCAACGTGGCCAGCATCATGATCAATTACAACACCCGGAATGCCAGGTCGAAACTCTACTTTCAGTATGGCGACTCACCCAACCTGCTTGCTTCGGCCAGCGAGCAATGGGTTAAGTTTATCCGGCAGGCCAATTTCGGTTTCCGGGTGGTAAAGAATTTCTGGATCGATGCGGGATATTTTCTTAATCCCATCGGGATGGAATCTACCTTCCCGATATTCAGCCCTTTCAGCAATGTTTCGGTGGGCGGATACTATGAACCGAGCAGCGTTCTTGCCGTGAAGCTGAGTGCCTGGTTGAAAAAGAAGTTTTATTTCGGGATATTGGGAGGTAATCCATACACGCTGGCTTATGGGAAGAATACACGGGGATGGTTATTCTATCAGTTTTCCTATAAGCCGAACCAGAAATTCTCGGTCAATTACAACGGGATGTACGGTAATTCAAGTCTGACCACGCAGGAGGTGGATCGATGGACAGCTTACAATAACGTTTATGTCGATTATTCACCCATAGAAAATCTTCAGTTGCTTGGCCAGGTTGACTTTGGTTTTCAGACCAATGCCACCAGAAGACCGGACACGACGGGAACGGCCGGAATGATTTCCGGATTTGCAGCTGCAAAGGCACGACTGGCCAGCTGGTTTTCGGTCGGGGTGCGACTGGAGTGGTACAATGACCCCCACGGGATTTTTTCGCCGGTGTACCATTATGCGGATACCTACAGGGGATTGTGGCTTTGGGGAACGACGATCTCCGCGGAGTTCCGGCCTGTCACAGGCTCGGCAGTGCGGTGTGAATACAGGTTCATCAAGGGTAAAGACGATAACAATGTTTTTTATGGGAATACGGCCGACCGGATGGGTACCATTACGATCACGGCCGGATTGCTTTTCTGATGCGCGCATATTTTCTACTTTTGCAAAAACTTTAATTGATTTTTTATGGCATTCAATCTGAGAAACAGAAATTTTCTGAAGTTACTGGATTTTACTCCCCAGGAGATCAGGTTCCTGCTGGACCTGTCCATTGACCTGAAAAAGGCGAAATACGCCGGCACGGAGCAGCCGCGGCTCAAGGGGAAGAACATTGCACTGATTTTTGAAAAAGCCTCCACCCGCACACGGTGTGCCTTTGAGGTGGCGGCATTGGACCAGGGGGCAAGAGTCACCTATCTTGGCCCGGAAGGCTCACACATCGGGAAAAAGGAGACCATGAAGGATACCGCACGGGTGCTTGGCCGGATGTACGACGGCATTGAGTATCGCGGGTTTGGCCAGTCCATCGTGGAGGAACTTGGAAGGTATGCAGGCGTTCCGGTCTGGAACGGTCTGACGAACGAGTTTCATCCCACCCAGATCCTGGCCGACTTTATGACCATGATGGAACACTCCGACAAACCCCTTCACCAGGTCTCTTTCGTATACTGCGGCGATGCGCGTAACAACATGGGCAACTCGCTCATGGTGGGGGCATCAAAGATGGGTATGGACTTCAGGGCCTTTGCTCCCCGTCAGTACTGGCCGGACGAAGAGCTGTTACAGACCTGTCGTGAGATCGGCAGGCAGACAGGAGCCCGGATAACCCTTACTGAAAACATGGAAGAGGCCGTTAAAGGCGTAGATTTTGTTTATACCGACGTATGGCTTTCCATGGGCGAGGCCAAGGAGCTGTGGGATGAGCGGATTAAACTGATGGTCCCCTATCAGGTAAATAAGCGACTGATGGATGCTACCGGAAACCCCAGGGTGAAGTTCCTCCATTGTCTTCCTTCCTTCCATAACAAGGATACAGAGATCGGTCTCGACATCTTCAAGAAATATGGACTCGACGGACTGGAAGTTACCGACGAGGTTTTTGAGTCGGAGGCTTCCATAGTGTTCGATGAAGCCGAGAACCGGCTTCACACCATCAAGGCGGTGATGGTTGCTACCCTTGGGGATTAATTACCGAAACCACTTTGCCGTTTTCGCACATCAGGGTACGGGAAGGGTATTTTTCGAAAAAATTGTAATTGTGCGTGGCAATCACCACTGCCCTGCCTGTTTTTGAGATATCCATCAGCAGGCTGACGATCTCCTCGGAACTCTCCGGGTCAAGATTTCCCGTGGGTTCATCTGCAAGGATCACCTCCGGATCGTTTATCAGGGCACGGGCGATCGCAACCCTTTGCTGCTCTCCCCCCGAAAGCTGGTGTGGCATCTTGCCGCTTTTGTTGCCCAGATTGACCTTGGCCAGTACCTCCATCATCCTGCGCTGCATCTCCCGGTTGCTTTTCCACCCGGTAGCCTTCATGACGAAAAGGAGGTTCTCGCTGACCGACCGGTCCATCAGAAGCTGGAAATCCTGAAAGACAATGCCAAGTTTCCGCCGTAAAAACGGTACATCTTTCAGGCGGAGCCTTTTCAGGTCATAGCCGGCCACGCGGGCTATCCCCGATCTGACAGGAAGTTCGGCATAGATGGTTTTCAGCAGACTGCTCTTTCCTGTACCTGTTTTACCGATGAGGTAAACACATTCGCCTATGCAAACGGTCAGCGTGACGTTGGCCAGTATCAGGTTCTGGTTCTGGTAAACGGATACCTTGTCCAGCTCAATGATTTTTTCACTATTCATTATTCTCTGCTTGGATCTCAGTTAACATAACCGGCTAAATAGAAGCCGCTGCAGCACAAGCCGTTATCCGGTTGGTTCACCTTGCTGCGGGAGTACCACACCCTCTATTTTCATATAATTCTTCTCCTCGGGGAACGAGAGGAAATCAACCTGCATTTCATCCACAAAAAGCGGATGATACACCGAATTATTATAAAAATATACTTTTAACATTGCCCCTTCAGGCAGGCCGGATGGTACATAAAACGCCGCCTCGATCTTCTCCCACCGGTCGGATCGTACAAATGTCTCCAGGTAGAATGGATTGTAGCTCAGGCTCATGCCATCTTTCTGGAAGTCGGCAACCAGCGTCGCCTCCGTGGGTCCGTTGACGGAAAAAACCATGGCCGACACCCTGATGATCCTGTTACGGGTCGTAAAAAGAGTGTCGGTGATCACCTCGAGTCCGACGGAATAGGGTTCTTTCTTTTCGATCCGGGAGGAGAATTTTCCCTGGTACGAAGTTGCCTCCGAGCGGGTTCTTTCGTTCATCCAGCCAAGGTTGGTTTCCATGTCGTGGATGGCTGTTCTTTTTTCTTGTATCACCTCTTCGGGAAGATAAACCCTTGCCCTGGGGTGCAGGCTGAAAAATGCATCGCGGAAAACAGGTCCTGTGATGGTGGATGGAGGGAAAATCCAATGGTAGTGCTGATGGAACTGCCACCCGTTGAGAAGGATCAGCATGACAAACAGCGTTTGGATAAGAGTTCGTCCGATCTTCCTTACCGGCATCCTGAGCAGGTACAACAGCAATACCCCTACCAGTGCGTAAATATCGATGAAAACCCGCTGACCGCATTTGGAGGCGTAATACCATACCCACCAGCTTGAGAGCGTATAAATGAAGAGAAAAAGAAAGAGCAATACCCAGAAGAAGCCGAACCTGTTTTCACGGAAGAGCCGCACCAATCCGAATAAAGAGACCAACGCCAGGGGTGTGTAGAGGAACCAACCCCGGTTATAACTGAATAAAATATTTAAGACATTGGGCTGCAGAAAGTTAAGCTTCTCCTCTCCATAGGTGTACACCAGCCATTTACCGGTTTGTTCCTTCCAGAGAAGAAAAGGTATGAAGACGAGAATGGCGGCAATGATCATACCGGTGATCATTCCGGCTTTGTCGCTGACGACATTTCTGAAAGCATGGACCAGTGTGGATGTATTCCCTGCCAGAAAAGGTATAAGTAGCAGGACCAGGGCATTGGTAGGCCGGATCAGCACGATCAGGAGATACAGAAAGACGGTGAGCAACAGCCATTTGGTCCGGTAACTGTGCAGCAGATTATAGGCTGTCACTAAAAATCCTGTGATCAGGGCAAAAGAGTACACATGGGTCATGGAGCTTTCGACCAGTGTAAAAAAGAGAAGGTTGGTTCCGAGGGTGACGGTAAGGGTAAGGAGCGCCGCTTCACCATCGGTGGCGCTGAATTTCTTCAGCAGCCTGAATAGCAGTTTTGCCCCGATCCATAGAAAGAAAAGGGCTGAAAAAGCGATGGCGGCCTGGTATGGCAGCGAATATCCGTCGCGCGGGAAGACCTCCAGCCAGGCAAAAAGATGACCCAGCAGGAAGAATGGCAGCCAGATGACGGCCATTCCGGGAAAGTATTTATTTACCACCCTGTCGCCGGCGGGCATCCGGAACTCCTTATATACAGAACGATTACCCGGGTAATACTGGTATTCGTATCCCTCCACGAATCCAAACTGCAGATCCTTGTAGATGAAGATGGCGGGCAGGTAAGCGTAGTAACCTTTTCCGTCGGAGTTGATGACCCTGTCCCAGGGACGGTGAATATCCCTGTATCCGAAAAAAAGGATCAGATAAAGAAGGGCTATGATCTCCGGGGTTCTTTTGTACAGATATTTCATGGTCAACTGATCGGATTGCGTTGTCGGATCACTTCATACAGGAGGATTCCGGCGGCGACGCTGACATTGAGGGATGCAATATCGCCAAATACCGGTATGGAGATAAGCTGGTGGCTGATTTTCAGGAGATCTTCGGAAACGCCTGTACCTTCCGAACCCATGATCAGGGCGGCCGGGACTTTAAAGTCGGCCAGGGTGTATGGGAGCGCGGTTTTTTCGGTGGCTGCCATGATCGTCAGCCCGCTTTCGCGGAGGAAAATGACGGTTTCTTTCAAACTGGCCGTACGTATGACCGGAATGTTGTACAGGGCCCCGGCCGATGTTTTTATGGCATCGGCTGTGACCGCTGCAGCTCCTTTATCCGGGATGACGAGGGCGTCGGCACCGGCGCATTCCGCGGTACGGGCGATGGCACCAAAGTTCCTGACATCGGTAAGGTGGTCGAGGATGAGGATGAGCGGTAATTTTCCTTGTTCAAAAAGCGAGGGAATGATCTGATCCGGCCGGTGATAGGCTACAGGGGAGAGGAAGGTGATCACTCCCTGATGGTTTTTCCGGGTGATGTGGTTCAGCCTTTCGGGGGGTACATATTGAAAAGGGATCTCCAGCTCCCGGATGAGGGCAAACAGCTCCTGGAACCCTTCACCCCTCAGCTTCTGCTGAATCACGATCCTTTCAATCTCTTTTCCTGCCCTGATGGCCTCGATGGCCGGCCGGATCCCGTAGATCAGGGAGGCATCGTTTTTTCCGGGGTTATTCCTCATCGGCTTTTTCCAATAATGATTTCGGGAGCTCCTTTGACGGGCGGGCTCCCAGTTCCTTCAGCTTTTCCGTGCGCCGGATCAGGTTTCCTTTGCCGCTGGTCAGCTTATTCATCGCGGCTTCATGGCTCGACCGGGTGGCTTCGATCTTCCTGCCGATGTCCTGAAGGTCGTCGAGGAAGCTGTAAAACTTATCCAGCAGATCGGCGCTCTGACGGGCGATCTCCTGTGCATTCTTGTTCTGGTACTCCACCCGCCAGAGGTTGCTGATCATCCTCAGGGCGGCTATCAGGTTGGTCGGACTGATCATCAGCACCCTTCGCTCGTAAGCAAAATTCCACAACGCCGGGTCCTGCTGCATGGCAGCCATGTAGGCCGGCTCGACCGGCATGAAGAGCATCACGAAATCCAGACTGTGGAGCTGGTAAAGATCCTGGTAGTTTTTTGACGCCAGTTCATTGATGTGGTTTCTGACGGAGATCAGGTGGTCGCGAAGCGCCTTCTCCTGCTCCTCCCGGTCGTCGGAGGAGGCAAATCGTTCATAGGCCACCAGCGATACCTTTGAATCAATGACCACGCTCCGGTTTCCCGGGTAGGTCACCACCACGTCGGGTTGCAGCCTCCGGCCGTCCCCGCCTGTGAAGGAGGGCTGGATGAAATACTCACGGTCGCGGACAAGTCCCGATTTTTCCAGTATGCTTTCGAGGATGACCTCCCCCCAGTTTCCCTGGGTTTTTGCCTGACCTTTCAATGCACGGGTAAGGTTTCCGGCTTCCTTGCCGATCTGCTGGTTCAGCTCCGCCAGGTTCCGGATCTCCTTTTCGAGGGAGAAACGCTGCTTCGACTCCTTGTCGTAAGTCTCCTCCACCCGCTTCTCAAAGTCGCGGATCTTCTCCCCGAGCGGCTTCAGGATCTCCTCCAGTTTGGTTTTGTTCTGCTCGGTAAACCTTTTTGATTTATCCTCAAGAATCTCCGAAGCCAGGTTTTTAAATTCGGTTTTCAGACGCTCCTGCATCGATTCCAGCTCTGTCCGCTGTTCGGTCAGCCGTTTCTCCAGCCCGGCATTCTCCGCCTCCCTCCGCGAGAGGTTTCCTGTAAGAGAGAGAATTGTCTGGTCCTTTACGCGCGATTCGGTAATGGCCTCGTCCAGTTGCTGCTGCAGGCCACGATTCCGCTCTTCAAGCACCCTGACCTCCGCCGATAATGCCTCTGCGCGGACCCTTAACGCCTCCAATTCCGTTGCCTGATCATTAATGCCAAATTTTCGCATGCGGATCAGGATCAGCGCCACCCCTCCCACAAGCGTAACAAGAGCAATAATCAATAATACGATTTCTGTCATTTTTCCCCGAAAAAGCAAAAATACCAAAATAATCGGAGGAAGAAACTATCTTTACAGGTGAACGGGTGAACGGGTGAACAGGTGAACGGGTTGGAATTACGAATTACGAATTACGAATTACGAATGAATGTAAATTTGAAATGGCTATTGGCTAATGGCTAATGGCTAATGGCTAACCACTAATTACTAATCACTAATCACTAATAATAATGCCTTTCGTCGGAATTTTATCAGATACGCACGGAATCTTGTTGCCGGGTGTTGCTGATTTCCTGTCGGCGGTTGAGGAGATCTGGCATGCCGGGGATATCGGCAGCATGAAGGTTGCAGAGGAGTTGCAACAGATTCGTCCGCTCAGGGCGGTTTATGGCAACATCGACGGGCAGGAGCTGCGGGCCTCATTTC
>CAYWHQ010000021.1:0-15064 GCA_964457665.1 uncultured Prolixibacteraceae bacterium
TCGACCAGGCAGCTCCGGTTCCGCCGTACCGTGGAATCAAGAACAGATTCACCACGAAGTTGATGATCAATGCCGGCACAAAGGTGTAGATGGCTATCTGGGGTTTACCCATTCCGGTGATCCTGCTGTTGAGTATCCGGAACCCGACCAGGACCATGATCCCCGGCAAAACCACCTGGATCATCGGCACACTGCTTGCAAAGGCTTCGCCGAAGAGTATCGGGACCAGGAACGGCGTGGCAAAGAAAATGACAATCCCTCCAAGAAGAGCGACCACAAGCGATATCCTGAAAATGGATGCCACCGTTTTATGTACGAACTCATGGTCGCTGGTGTTGGCGCTCCGGCTCAGGATAATCAGCTCGATGGCATAGGGGATATGCCAGAGTTGCTCCGCGATCTGCATCGCCAGCGAATAATATCCTACCTGCTCCAGATCCGACAGTTTTTTCAGCATCAGGATGTCGATCCGGTAGTTGAGCTGCATGACGAAGATGGCAATGGCATTGATCAATCCCAGCTTGATCATGCTTTTCATCAGCTTCTCATGGTATTTCCATGTGAGATGGTAGCGGTATTGATAAACAATCACATAGTATACGTAAAAGAACATGACCACGTTGGCCAGCGCGATGGCAAGAAATGCCCCCAGAATTCCGAGTCCCAGAACCCAAACGAACAGAATCGTGAACAGCAGGGTCATCAGGGTAGGCCCGGCATTGATGATATTGGCTCTCCGGATCTCCTCCTTCCCCAGGAAAACACCCCCTGCAAAAAGATTGACCAGCAGAAGGGGAATCGTCATCAGAACAAGCACGATGATGAGAGGATCAAACGGCTGGCTTGCTGAAAAAAAATAGGTGATACCGCAGATGAGGATGCTCAGGAAACTCGTGTAGAGCCAAAGAAGGAAAAGTGCCGAAAAGAGTTCCTGTTCCGGCACGATGCGCTGACCGATATGGTAAATGGTGGAACGCCTGATCCCGAGTTGGGTAAACCCTATCACAATGACGGGAACCACAATGATATAGGAATAGAGTCCGAAACCGCTGGCGCCGAGCAGCCGCGACAACATGATCCCGATCAGCAGGTGGCTGATCGTCACACTCAGATTGCTTCCGAAAACTGAAAGGATATCCTGGAAATAAGATCTGCGCGCCAAACCCGGATCAAGATTAATTGTACCTTCGCAAAAATAAACAATTCATCATCCTGATGCATGATTGGCATCCCGTTAATCGCACATTGAATTGATTCCATTCAACAAGCCATACATTCCTGTTGCCTCGGTCATGAATATGATCCGGTCGGCAATGAGCGGAACGATAGCCGGTAACGGGACCTTTACACGAAAGTGTCATCTGTTTTTTCAGGAACGGTTCAATCTGAAACGGGTGCTGCTGACCTCCTCCTGTACCGATGCACTGGAGATGGCTGCCCTTCTGGCCGGTATTCAGCCGGGCGACGAGGTGATCATGCCCTCCTTTACCTTTATGTCCACCGCCAACGCGTTTCTGCTGCGGGGTGCTGTGGTGCGGTTTGCCGACACCCTCAGCGACCACCCCTGCATCGATCCGGCCGGGATAAATCGTCTGGTCACACCGCGGACCCGGGCGATCGTGGTGGTTCATTATTGCGGGGTGGCCTGCGACATGGATGCTATTACAGAGATCGCCGGCCGGCACGGACTCTGGTTAATCGAAGATTGCGCCCACGCCATCGATTCCCGCTACAAAGGCCGGCTGCTGGGATCATTAGGGCACCTCGGAGCCTATTCGTTTCATGAAACCAAAAACATCATCAGCGGCGAGGGAGGACTACTGATTGTCAACCATGACGATTTCATCAGGAGATCGGAGATCCTCTGGGAAAAGGGGACCAACCGGGCTGCATTTCACCGCGGGGAGATCGATAAATACGGGTGGGTGGATATCGGTTCTTCATTCCTTCCGTCCGATGCCGTGGCAGCGTTCCTCTATACCCAGTTACGCCGTTTCGACCATATCCAGGCAAAGCGGAAGTCCCTATGGTGGCAATACTATCATGCCTTTTCGAAAGCGGAAGAAGCAGGCCATATAAAACGCCCGGTCATCCCCGGTTATGCCACGGTAAACGGGAATTTCTTCTATTTGCTCACCCGGTCGGGAGAAGAGCGGGATAAGATGATCGCGTTTCTGAAGGAAAATGGCATCCAGGCGGTCTTTCATTATCAGCCGCTTCATAAAAGCGAGTATTATCGTCAGAAACACGATGGCCGGGAGCTTCCGAACACCGACCGGTTTGCGGAAACCATTGTCCGGCTGCCGTTTTACCATTCGCTCCGCAAAAGCCAGGTGAACTATATCGCCGGTAAGGTGGCGGAGTTCTGCCTGCAGCAGGGTTGATCAGCCTCCCGCCCTGATGCCCTTAAGATCCGGCAACCGGCCCGGTGTGACAGGCCCGCCAAGGCTTTCGACTGCCTTTTCCAGTTCCGGCAGCTCTTTTTCTCCCAGCGCTTTGATCTGATCATAGACCGGGGGAAACTCCTCCTGAAGGATACGGTAAGCGTCGCGTTGGGTTTGGGTGGGATCGCCGGTGGAACTCCAGCTGATCCAGGTCAGTTTGCCCAGCCGGGCGTTCAGGGGAACCGGGGCGGGAGGATTCTCCTCATCGCTGGGTTTGTTGGTATTCCGGTTGAACCTGACATTAAGTATGTCGTATAACTGCTGACGAACAGATGCAGCCTTTGCCATGAGCTCAGGCGATGCGCCGGGAGTGTTGGAGAGAGACTGAAGGACCGAGTTGGCTCTTTTGAACAGCTCCTCCGTGTACCTTTCCGTGCCCTGGACCACGCGGGTCATCTCCATAACCTGCCGGTGGAACGCCACCATCTTCCCCCTGTCGGTCGCCGGCAAAGTAGTATTGTTCAGCGGAACCACCTGAAAGTATACCGGCCCCGACAGGATCGTCGTACTGTCGCCGGCCGTCATCGTCAAGGTAACACTGTATCTGCCGGGCATGGCGAAGCATCCGCTGCCGGGACTCTTCAGCGGATCGTACCGGTCGGATTCGGAGGTGTAGCGCACCGACTGGTATCTCAGGTCCCAGCTCGTCCTGGAGATGCCCCTGGAAGGGCTCTTGCGGATCATCCTTACCGGATTCCCGTTTTCATCGGCAATAAGGAAGGTAAGGTAGGGGGCAACTTCATTCTTTTCAGCCATCAGCGTCGCCTCCCCTGGCTGAGGAATCGGTTCTCCCTTCCTGAAGAGCTCCTTTTCCTTCTCTTTCCGGGTCTCCTTCTTCGTTTTCGGAACCTCTTTGATATAATAGGTGAAGATGGCCCCGAAATCAGGATTCTTTGCAGTATATACGGTCGAGCCCTGCCCGTATTTGATGTCGGTGGGCAGGTACATCAGGGCGTCCTTCACCGGAAATAGATGTCCCTGACGGTCAATGTTCTCGCTTCCCAGCATGCGCAGGGGCGTGTAGTCGTCGAGAATGTAAAACCCTCTCCCGAAAGTTGCTGCCACAAGATCATTCTCCCTTTCCTGGATTGCCATATCGCGGATCTGTATGTCTGGTATGCCGGATCGGAGACGGATCCAGTTTTTACCGCCATCGATGGTAAAAAACACACCGAATTCAGTTCCGGCAAATAAGAGGTCGGGATTGACATGGTCCTGCTGCAGGGTGTGCACGGTTCCGTTCCCGGGAAGATTACCAGAAATCGAAACCCAGCTCTTTCCTTTATCCGAACTCTTCAGGATGTAGGGTTTGAAATCATCCCGGAGGATGTTGTCGAAGGAGGCATACACTACCGAGGCGTCGAACCGGGAGGCCATGATATCGCTGACATAGGTGTATTCAGGAACTCCCGGGAACTTTCCGGCTTTTCTCCATTGCTTTCCCGCATTCTCGGTGATCTGGACCAGTCCGTCGTCGGTACCCGCATACAACAGGTCCTCCTGCAGGGGTGATTCGTCGAAGGCCACGATGGTGCCGAAGAGAGAGGTGCTCACATCCTTCTGAACGGCATCGATGCTCCAGTATTTCCCCATAACGGGCCAGGTGTTGCGGTCAATGCCTGTGGTGAGATCATCACTGATCACCTGCCATGTATTTCCCCGGTCGTCGCTGCGGAAAACCTTATTGGCAGCGGTATATATTCTGGTGTGCTTGTGGGGGCTGAGGATAAGAGGAGTATTCCAGTTCCATTTATAACTCTCTTCTCCCTGCCTTGGTTCCGGCCGTATGTCAACCGCCTCCTGGCTTTTCCGGTCATACCTTACCATGCCTCCGTATTGCGATTCGGCGTACACAATATTGGGATCCACCGGGTCGATCTGCGTCCAGAACCCGTCGCCTCCGTTGGTTACGAACCAGTCGTCGGTCAGGACACCGGCCCCGTTGGTGTTCCTCGACGGTCCGCCCATGCTGTTGTTATCCTGGGTCCCCCCGTATACATAATAAAACGGGGAACTGTTGTCAGTCTGAACCCTGTAGAACTGCACCACGGGGAGATTCGATTTGAATATATACTCCCTCCCTCCGTCAAAAGTTTCGTAAATTCCTCCATCGCCCCCGATCAGGAAATGCCTGGTGTCAACCGGATCAATCCACATCGCGTGATCGTCAACGTGCCGCTTGTTGTTCCCAATGGGCCTCCAGGTTTTGCCGCCGTCTTCCGTAACATGCGACACGGTTTCCATGGAGTAAACCTTGTCCACGTCTTTGGGATCGCAGAAGATCTCATTGTAATACTGCCCCTGTGCGGTATGGCTGCTCATCTTCTCCCACGATGCGCCACGGTTGACCGAACGGTAGAATCCCGATGCATCCGGGGTGGCTTCAATGATGGCATAAAGCACGTCGGGGTTGACGGGTGAAATGGCAAGTCCGATCCCTCCCATGGGACCTCCCGGAAGCCCGCTCGTCAGCTTGTTCCAGGTCTCTCCGCCGTCGGTCGACTTGTAGATGGCGGTTTCAGGCCCTCCGCCGATCTTCGTGAAGACATGCCGGCGACGTTGTTCCGACGATGCATACATGATATCAGGATTCCTGGGATCGGCAATCACGTTGTTTACACCTGTATTCTCGCTGATCTCCAGCACCTTTTTCCAGTTTTGGCCGCCGTCGGTGGTTTTGTATAACCCCCGGTCGCCACCGGGTCCCCACACGGAACCTTCGGCAGCCACGAAAACGACATTCGTGTTTCGCGGATCGATCAGGATCTTCCCTATCTGGCGCGACTCCTTCAATCCCATGCATGTCCAGCTTGTTCCACCGTCACAGCTTTTGTATACCCCGTTACCGTATCCCAGGGAACGCTGGTGGTTGTTTTCGCCCGTTCCCAGCCATATTACGCTGGGATTGCCGGGATCCATGGCAAGGCATCCCATCGAGTAGGCCCCGTAGTTATCGAAAACGGGTTCAAAGGTTGTACCGTTGTTGACGGTCTTCCAAACATGTCCTGATGCGACGGCAACGTACCACTCGCTGTGGTTGTTGGGATTGACGGCGAAATCGGCGATCCTGCCGGAGCAGTAGGCCGGTCCGATGCTCCTCCACTTCAGCCCGCTGACCAGGGCGGAATTATAGACCGAATCCTCTTTTTTCCCCTCCTTCTCTTTTCCCCTTATCGTGTCATTTATCCCCTTTTTCTCCTTTTTTTCCTGCGTAAAGGCCGGCTGAACCGTCCAAACAATGCCGGTAGTCAGCGCCATCGCCGCTACCGCTAACCTGATTGATCTCCTTGTTGTCATAACGTGTTTTTTATGCTGTGATATGACTGATTCCATTCTCAGTAATGAATCCCGTGATCAGCCTCCCGGGGGTTATATCAAAAGCGGGATTGTATGCGGTGGCGCCCGGTGCAGCCACCTCTATTTTCCGTAGAATGCCCTCTTCATCGGGTCCTTCCAGCCGGAGTACCTCCTCCTCGTGACGGATCTCCACCGGAATACCGCCGCCTGTTTCGACCACCGGATCGAAGGTGGAGGAGGGGGCTGCCACGTAAAACGGGATAGCGTATTCTCTGGCGGCGAGCGCTTTTTCCAGGGTGCCGATCTTATTGGCAGTATCCCCGTTCCGGGCGATACGGTCGGCGCCCGTGATCACGAGATCGACCTTCCCGCTGGCCATCAGCCAGGCGGAGGCGTTGTCGGGGATGATGGTAAACGGAACCCCTTCCTGCTGCAGTTCCCAGGCTGTCAGCCTGGCGCCCTGGTTCCGGGGCCGCGTTTCATCCACGTAGACAAAGAGCTTTATTCCCGCCTGATGGGCGCGGTAAACGGGAGCCAGCGCCGAACCCCAGTCAACAAAGGCGAGCCAACCGGCATTGCAATGAGTCATGATACGCGTTCCATCCTGCAGCAGGCTCATCCCGGTTCCGCCGATGGCAAAACAGCTCCGCGCATCCTCATCGGCCAGCCGCCGGGCCTCCTCCATGGCTTCTGAGGCCGATGACAGTCCCTTCTCATAGACCCTTTCCGTGGCATGGAACAGCGTCCCGGCTGTCGGGCGGGTCGATTCAATCTCACTCCTCGCCCGTGCTACCTGCAGGGCGGTGTGCATTCCCGAAGAGTGTTGAAAAGCCAGCGCCATGGCATATCCCGCCAGTGCACCCAGGGCTCCGGCCCCTCTGACCCGCATCTCCCGGATAGCAGTACAACATTCGCCAACAGTAAAAGCCGTTCCGGTAGTGAACCGGAACGGCAGTTCATTCTGGTCGATAAATCGTATCTCCCTGCCGGTAACCCAAACGGTGCGGTAATCGGTACCCTGGACCTTCACCTTATTTCAATAAACAATCATGAAGGTGTCTTTATTGGCATATGGAGCCAATTTGAGATTACCGGTGCCGTAAAGGTTGGTTTCATTGTAACGCGCATAGCAGTTATAGTAGTAGGTTCTCGGGTACAGCCGCCGGAACTCACTGACCCCAATTGCGTTGGTCTCCGCAATCCGCACGGGGGAACCGTTGGTCAGACTGTCGAACGACAGGTAAAGGTTCACGTGCTGTCCCGGAATCGGAGTCCCGTTCAGGGTGGTAATCAGGATCCTGAGCGTAGCCGAATCGGCCTTGGTGTTTTCCCATACAGGCAGGGGGTGGGGATCTTCGCTGATCTTGTGGCAGGAGATAAACACCCCGACGGCAATCGTCAGCAGCAGGGGATTCAGGAGTCTCATGATCTGCTAAAAGATTTTGAATCCGGCGCTGACAACGAAAAGATTGTTGCTGGTATTGAAATCCCAGTTCTGGACCTCATTGATCAGTTTGTTGAGGCCGACCTGGTATCGGATATCCAGTGTGAGGAACCAGATATCCACCCCGGCGCCGGCCTGGATATACCAGTTGATCGAATTGATGTCGGCCGTGGTGATGGGACCGGTAACTCCACCGGCTTCCTTAACCGATTTGTTCACCACGAAGGAGGCCATCGGGCCTGCGTTCAGCCTCACGTTGATCTTTTCGCCGTTGAGCAGTTTGAAACCCACGAGCAGGGGAATATCCATGCTGCCGATCCGAACCTTTTGTTCCCAGTTATTGGTATTGACATTGCTTTTGAAAAGCCCGCCCTGAAGGGTGTAAAGCAACTCGGGCTGGAAATGAAGACGGCCGCCGATCCTGGCGAACAGACCCACATGGAATCCCGACTGGAACTGGGCTTTGACTGAATCGATGTTGGTGGTCAGCTTGGAGGCATTGTACCCGATCTTTACGCCGAAATCAAAGGCATATATGAGCTGCGCGCTGCACAGGAAAAGGGTGATAAGTAAAAGTTTTCTCATAGGAAAGGTTTTTGGTTATGCAACCAAAAATAATAAAAAAAACATAAACAATGCCTTCCTGAAAAAATATCCTGTCAGGCTATACGGTCAAAACCTGTATAGTGCCTGAGTGGTTCGGGGATGTATATCCCGGCTGGCGACTGGTTGTTTTCCAGCAGGGCAGCGACGATCCTGGGAAGGGCCAGGGCGCTGCCGTTGAGCGTATGCGCAAGGCGTGTTTTTCCATCCGCGTCGCGGAAACGCAATTTCATCCTGTTCGACTGGAAGGATTCAAAGTTTGATACCGAGCTGACTTCGAGCCACCGCTCCTGGGCCGGCGACCACACCTCAAAGTCGTAGGTCATGGCCGAGGCGAAACTCATATCCCCTCCGCACAACCTGAGGATACGGAAAGGGAGGCTGAGTTTGCGGAGTAAACCGGCCACGTAATCACGCATCTCGTTCAGCGCTTCATAGGAGCGGTCGGGATGGGCTATCTGGACGATCTCGACCTTGTCGAACTGGTGCAACCGGTTAAGGCCGCGCACATCTTTGCCGTAGGATCCGGCTTCACGCCTGAAACAGGCGGAATAGGCCACATTCTTCAATGGAAGCGCCGCTTCGGAGAGGATCAGATCACGGTAGATATTGGTCACCGGGACTTCGGCGGTGGGGATCAGGTAGAGATCATCCAGCGACACGTGGTACATCTGACTATCCTTATCGGGCAACTGGCCGGTGCCATAAGCCGAGGCGGCATTGACCATGTACGGGGGCTGGATCTCCAGATATCCGGCCCTGACCGCCTCATCCAGAAAAAAGTTGATGAGCGCCCGCTGAAGCCTTGCCCCCATTCCTTTGTAAACCGGGAAACCGGCACCGGTGATCCTGGTGCCGAGGGCGAAATCGATCAGGTCGTACCGGGCGGCAAGATCCCAGTGGGGCTGTGATCCTGCAGGGGCCGGTACCGGCTCTCCCTCCCGGAGGATGAGCGTGTTGTCGCCGGCACTCACTCCTGTTGAAACATCGGGGTGGGGGAGATTGGGGATCCTGACCAGCAGTTCGTCCAGCCGCTTCACAATATCCGTATGGATTTCTCCAAGCTGTTTTACCTGTTGCTTGAGTTCAGACGTCTGATCCCTGAGCGCGTCGGCTTCACTTTTACGGCCCGACCGGATCAATACTCCGATCTCCTTTGCGAGCTGGTTGCTCTGTGCCTGCAAGTCATCCGCTCTCTTCTGCGTCTCCCTTCGCTGGTCGTCCAGCCCGATAACCTCACGGATCAGGGCGGCTGCATCAAAGTTCTTGACAGCCAGGCGTGCTATGACCTCCTGCTCATTTTCCCGGATATAATTTAACTGAAGCATGAATGGTAAGGTTGGTTTTGAAAAAAAAAGAGGTTGCCGTTTCAAAGCAACCTCATCACCTTATGAAAAAATAAAACTGTTATGCCTGTTGCTCTGTATGGGAAGGAATGACTGATACGTACGACCTGTCCTTGCCGGATTTTTTGAACTCCACGATGCCTTCGGTCAGGGCAAACAGGGTGTGATCTTTTCCGATTCCAACGTTGAGTCCGGGATTGTGCACCGTTCCCCGCTGCCTGACGATGATGGAACCGGCTTTGGCGATCTGGCCGCCAAAAATCTTTACGCCCAGACGTTTACTGTGGGATTCACGACCGTTGCTTGAACTTCCCGCTCCTTTTTTGTGTGCCATTTCTAGGTATTGTTATCCTGTTATATTAATATGATGACCTATTCTGCTTCTACGGTTTTCTCACCGGTTTCCGCCTTTTCGGCGGCCTCTTTCACCTTTTTGCCCCGTGTGGCGCTCTTGCCCCCGATCTGTTCAATCAGGATCTTGCTGAAATCCTGCCGGTGCCCGGTCTCCTTCTGGAAACCCTTGCGGCGGGTCTTCTTGAATACCACCACCTTGTCGCCGCGGACATGCTCCACGATCTTACCGGTTACCGTTGTTCCTTCCACAAATGGCTTGCCCACGCTCACCTTGCCATTGTCGTCTACCAGCAGAACCTGGTGAAATTCAACTTTGGTTCCCGGCTCGCCTTCAAGCCTGTGCACGAAGATCTCATCCTTTTTCCCGACTTTAAACTGCTGGCCGGCGATTTCAACAATTGCGTACATGTTTCGTATCTTAAAAGTTCTTCCCTTAAATTGGGAGTGCAAAGTTACAATTTTTTTAAATTTCACAAAATCCAGCCATAAAAAATGTGAAAACCCTTCCGGATTAGTTAATTTTGCAACATATTAAAGTATGTTTCGTTATCTCTGCGGATGCGTGGCCCAATGAAAAAATCCCTTATCACAATACTGACCGGATTGTTTTTATTGCTTTGCAATATAAAGGGCACATCCTTTTCATCGCCCCGGCCCTTCCTGCCTGTCACCGCTACCCTGACCGGGGTTGTTAAATCGGCCCAGACCGGCGCCCCGGTTACCGGTGCAAAAGTTTTCGCCGGAGGCATCGAAACCCGCTCGGTAACAGGCGGGTTGTACAAATTTACCGGGCTGGGTGCCGGTACATATATTGTCACCTGTCAGAAACCAGGCTACGATGACTACACCTCCCAACCGGTAACCATACCTGGTTCGGGAACGGTTAACCACAATATTAACCTTCAGGAGAAGCTCTATCCTCCGGGAACCGTCACGGCTTTTCTCGATACGCTGAACGCATCGGTTCCGGTGAGCTGGCTGGCCCCGGCAGGTGATTACGAACTGCTTTACGATGATGGTATCGTTGATGGTTTTACCGTCTGGGCAACCCAGGGAAACATGCACGGTGTCAGGTTCTCTCCGGCAGGTTATCCCGTTTCAGTTTCAGGTGGCTCGGTGCATATAGGGGAAGTCGCCAACTACCCGCCGGGGAGTATGCCCCTGGTGCCTTTTCAGATAGCGGTTTACGATGCCGCAGGGCCCGGCGCCATGCCCGGTGCATTGATCGGCGGCCCCTTTGTGGTCATTCCGTCGAATTATGGATGGATTGATTTTTCTTTTCCCGCTCCCGTCAATATAGGCTCCGGCCAGTTTTATCTGATCATGATCCAGGGCGGAAATGCCCCCAATGCGGCAGGGATCGCCATCGACCAGACAGTTCCGGCACTCCGGAGCGTCTCCCGGCATGTGACCTCAGGCGGTCCATGGATCCCGGGCGACGGAAATTTCATGATGCGTGCCCTCCTGACAGGACCCGGCGGACCGCTACTGACCGAATCGTCGCCGGAGGTGCTGCTCCACTATGAAGTATTCCGGCTCAGGCAGGGCGAGGAGATGAATCCGCAGGTCTGGACCGCCCTCGGAACGGTAAATACCACCTCCATGACCGATTACAGCTGGCCGGCATTGCCCTGCGGTCCCTACCGCTGGGGCGTGAAGGCAAAATATACAGGGAACCGCCCCTCAACCGTAACATTCAGCAATATCGTCCCGAAATGCTGGACGGTGCCCGTTACCGTTCATGCGGCACTCAGCTGCAGCAGCGCCAATCCTTCTGGAACCAGCGTCGAAATGACCAATCTGGTTTACCCTGATACAACCTATCACGCCATCCTGGATTCCTCCGGGTCGGTGATCTTTCCGAAAGTCTGGAAAGGAACCTATCAGATTTCAGTCAGCCGCTTCGGCTATGAAGGTCAGTGGCTCACGCGGTCGTTTTCCGCCGGCGATTCGGTCGGCGTGTTTCTTCTGCAAAAGCGACCGTCGCCCAGGAACCTTGCTGTCCAGAATCAAAATCTCCTGGCGACATGGCACTCCCCATTGTGCCGGGATACACTTTTCCATGAAACCTTCGGCTCCGGCTCCTTTCTGACCAACGGCTGGACCACAGGCGGCGCATCAAACTGGATGATCTCCATGAACAGCGGCAATCCTCCTCCATCCGCCATGTTCTACTGGTCGCCCCAGCTGCTCAACTATGATCAGTCACTTACCGGTAAGATCATCCAGGGCGTCCATTCTCCCGTGATGCATCTTGGCTATGACATCACCCTCGACAATTTCGGAACGACCACCCTCAACGAGATGTCGGTCGAGATATGGGCCTCGGGACAATGGACCCTGCTGGAGAACTATTCCAACGCCGGTGGAGACATCCCATGGAAACATGAAATCCTCGACATCTCCGCATATGCCACCTCGGCCTTCCGGCTACGGTTCAGGGCACACGGCGGTGATACCTATGACATCAACAGCTGGAACATCGATAATATCCTTGTCATCGCCGCTGAAACCAACGAAGGGATCAACCAGTGCATCCTCGGATACAATTTCTACCTGAACAATGCCATCACCGCCTTCGTGCAGGATACCTTCTGCCTCATCCCGGGAAACCTGGCACCCTACGGAACCAGTCATACCGCCTGCGTTATTGCATCATACGGAAGCGGGTTTTCACCCTCCGTCTGCGATACATTCACCTCCCGCTTCCTCTGGCCCCCCGACAGCCTGACGGCCGAAGCCGTTGAAGATGCAGCCTATATGACCTGGCTGAAACCCAGGATGCCTGCCGATACAGGAGGATATGTCGCCCCGCCGGGGCTCACCGGATACAGAATATACCGGAACGACAGCCTGATCCATTTCATCCAGCAACCCGACCTGACCGATTGGTACGATATGAACCTCGAACCAGGGATCTACCAGTATCTTGTTACGGCGGTATATGACCTTTCTTCCTACGGTTTTCCGGGTCTGACGGATGAATCCTGGCCGGATGGCCCTGCCATCCTCGAAATCATCTACGGCAGACCACTCCCCTTCTTTGAACCATGGGATCAGGGCTCTTTCGCCTTCAATGAATGGCGCTTCTTTCCCGAACAAGGAAACTGGACGGTGACCACACCTGTGGGTAATCCGCCTCCTGCCGCCAGGTTCTCCTGGGATCCGCCGCGCAGTAATTACTCATTCGCTCTCGAAAGTCCGGCCCTTGACGGATCGGCTTTCGACTGTGCAAACATCTGGCTCGACTTTGACCTCCACCTGACGGATGCAGCCCAGACAGGGCAGGAGCAACTGCTGGTTGAGATTTTCTACGACCACGAATGGCATACCAAAACCCTTCAGCGGAATACCTCCTCTACCGGATGGGTTTCACACCATCTCGACATCCGGGCGGTCAGTGGAAAGGCCTTCAGGATCCGTTTTCGCGCTGCCGGCGTGAATTCTGCAGATATCACCTCCTGGATGATCGATAACATTAAGGTTTATGGAGTATGTTATCCCGCCCGTGATCTGTCGGCCCATGTACAGGGCTATGACGTTACACTTACCTGGCAGCCGCCTGATTGTACCGGCAATGCCCTTTTCCTGAATGAAGGATTTGAGGGAGCGCTCTTTCCGCCCGAACGATGGGAAAGAGTTGTTACGGATTCGACCAACAGCTGGATACATCTGCCGGCATCCGCGCAGATCGGGGTGCATGAAGGCTCCTGGGCGGCAGCTATCAGCACCGGCTATCTGCACCAGGACGAGTGGCTGATTGCACGCGATGTGCTGATTACAGGCGATCTTGTCTTCTGGAGCTATGCATGGCAGGGCTCCATGAAAGGCGACCATTACTATGTGAAAATATCAACAGATCATGGGATGAACTGGACCCGTCTCCTTGACCTGTCGGCCATGCCTCCCTATCCTTCCGCCTCCGGTTACAACGCATGGGAAACCCCCTATGTCGTCGATCTTTCATCTTACCGCGGACAGCTGGTCGACCTGGCCTGGCACGCTACCGACGGAAATGGCACCGGCCTTTGGTATATCTGGGCAATCGACGACTGTTTCGTGACCACCGGAGATGCCCCTCAGACACTTATCGGGTATGATATTTACAGGCAGCACCATGGCAGCAACGACTTTGTACGGATCAACGGATCGCCGGTCGCCGATACGGTTTTTACCGACCATAACCTGCCGGCCGGAGCCTATCTCTACTTTGTTCAGGCGATCCATTCGGAATGCCCTGAGACAGATCCCTCCGACACGGTCAACGTAGACGTGATCACCAGCATACCCGGTTCTGAGAAACCTTTCCTGAAGGTTTTCCCTAACCCCGCTGCCGATTTTCTCCATATTGCCTCCGGGGAGCCTGTTACATCCGTGCAACTTATCACCCCCCTGGGTCAGGCCGTCCGGAAAATACCGGTCCCTTCCCTTACAGATTTTACCGTCGATTTGGCAGGACTGGAGCCGGGTTTGTATGTGGTCAAGATCAGGACAAAAATATCCGTTGACGTTTTCAACATCGTAAGGTTTAAATAAAAAGATTTTTTTTTTGGTAAAACCAATCCGGTTTTATATCTTTGCCATCATGGCACTATATGTCCATTCAAATAAATCATTAACCAAAATCAAACCCATGGCTTTGAAAATTACTAAACACGCGGGCCTCAGAGGGATGCTGATGCTATTCCTCCTGTTGTCCGGTTTCGGGATCATCGCGCAGAATGTTCCCGAAATGATGTACTTCAAATTCGATGCCCCCGGTGCCCAGCCCAACCTTGCCAGTGCGCCGGTAGGCAACAATCCGGCCCCCCTGATGGGGATGTCTATCCAGTCTCCCGGACAGTTTGGTTCGGCGCTGGTGGGAACGGGTGCATCATCCTCTTCCAACTATGTGAGTACCGGATGGGCCACCAGCCTCCCCGGCACAGGTTGGACCATCTCCCTCTGGCTGAACAATGTGCCGGTAAACACCACATTGTATTATCTTTTTGGTGATCCCGGCGCATCCTCCTTCCGTTGTTTTCTCGGAGGTGTTGCAGGCGCCGGCGGCATAATGCTGCGTGGCGGCGGCCTTACCGACGTTACAGTCTCCGGCGTGGGACCGGGCCCCACGGTGGTCCATTTTGTCAGGCTCCCAAACGCCATACGTGTCTTCAAAAATGGCGTATTCATTAACCAGGTTAACCAGAGTGGCAATAATACCACCGGAGCGGGGCCATTCAAGGTTGGCGGATACAGCACCAGCTTAGGTCTGAACGGCCGTATGGACGAATTCCGCATGTACAACCGCTCCCTCAGCGATGCCGAAGTGGCCATGACCTGGAATCAGACTTTGCCAATGTTCGGCACAATGACCGGTACTGTCACCAACAACTACAACGGTACACCCATTTCCGGGGCTACCGTTACGGTGGGTACCTATTCGGCGGTTACCAATGCCAGCGGCGTTTACAACATGAACCCCGCACCGGCGGGCACCTGGAATGCGGTAGCCTCGGCACCCTCCTTCTTGCCCCAAACCAAACAGGTTGTTATCGTTGCAAATCAAACCACTAACCAGAACTTCCAGCTTGATC
>CAYWHQ010000022.1:0-14162 GCA_964457665.1 uncultured Prolixibacteraceae bacterium
AAAAATACTGCGTCAATGATATCCCTGCGCTCTGTGCCCTGCGCTCTGCGCTATACCAATGGGATGAACTGATGCGATATGAAGATGCAGAAGAAAACCAGGGGCTTTGTCCTCCGGGGTGGCATGTCCCATCAGAGTCAGATTGGAGTCAGTTATTTACTATTTATCAAGGTAATGCCTTTGCCGGAAGTCCTTTGCTTTATACAGGGTATTCCGGTTTTAATGTCTTATTAGCAGGCGTTGAATTCTTCAACCAAAGCCCTCGATTCGTTGATTTTGCCTCAATAATGTGGAGTTCAACGTCTCATGGACCATATAAGGCGTGGAGTCACGGATTGAACGAATACAATTACTCAGTGTCATATTATCCCAGCTATCGGTCAAATGCATTTTCGGTGCGATGTGTAAGGGATTGAAATATCTATAAATCAAAAATGGCTAAAAGAAAGAACCGCCCGGTGCATAACATGCCTGTAAATGCTACAATATCAGCGTCTTTTCTTCGATTCGACGCTCGGCCTTTGCATCATTTACAGGCTCTCCGTCATGCCCAAAAGTATGAAAAATTTGTACCGTCAATTCAAATTTCATACTTTTGATAGTATCAAATGATAGTGTCAATGAGGCCGCCCTACCAAATAACACACACAATCCTAACCATGATTGCTTCAATTTCCGAGAAAATCGGTGCGATAAAATCATATTTCTTAGAGAAACCGTTTGTTCGATCCATTTTCACCAAAATCATTTTTATCTGCTCACAAGTTGTTATTGGATGGTTTGATTGACAATCCGGGAAAATTCAGAAATCAGCATGCAGGAATCTTCCAATGGTGTTACCGTACAAGGTTTTACAGGCCACTCGTTGTGGTATTGGAAAGCCTGAACCATTAAAATATGATCTCTCCGGTCTGGGGTCAAGACGTATTGAAAGAGCTCACAGGCTTGTATATCAAGTGATCAAAAATGAACTATATATATATTGCTGCCGGTACCATTATGATAATGAAACACGCAGTCCAGCAATCCGATTCAGGAAATTGCCCGAAGAAAGCTAAGAATGCTGAGTAATTCCAGGAATTCCAGAGATCAGACGAATAGTATTGGAATCAAATGAAAATGAAAATGAAAATGAAACAATGGTACGAGGCGTTATTCGAAAACTACGGCGAAAAATACGACAATGAATCTTTTGCACAAGGAACAATTGGTGAGTGTGATTTTATTGAGAAAGAAATCAATTACAATAAAGGATTAAAGATAATTGATATCGGTTGTGGAACCGGCCGGCATTCGATTGAATTGTCAAAAAGAGGTTATTCATTGACTGGGATTGATTTGTCGGATTCCTTGCTTGAAAAAGCGAGAGAAAAGGCAAAACAAAATAGTGTACAGATTGATTTTCTGAAACACGATGCACGAAATTTGCCGTTTGACAGACAATTTGATGTGGCGATAATGATGTGCGAAGGTGGTTTTCCTTTAATGGAAACAGACGAAATGAATTACGAAATTCTTAAAAATGTTTCAAAGTCGTTGAAGGAGAGGGCGAAATTTATTTTTACAACGCTCAATGGTTTATTTCCGGTATTTAATTCTATCGAAGAATTTTGTGCCTCAAATACAGGTGAAGGGAATGCCACATATCACAAAAACAGTTTTGATATAATGACATTCAGAGATTACAACATTACAAAGGTTGAAGATGACAATGGCGTGAAAAAAGAACTCGAATGCAATGAAAGGTATTATATCCCGGCGGAGATCACATGGTTGTTAAAAACACTTGGATTCACAAAAATAGAAATTTTCGGTGCAAAACTCGGAGCTTTTTCCCGTGAAGATAAATTGAAAACAGATGACTTTGAAATGCTGGTAATTGCAGAAAGATAAAATGCATGAACGCACAGCCCGGGATCGTATCACTTTGCAAAGGGTTTTGCGCTAATCCCCGTAAATCACATAGGGGGCCCAGAAGAAGGGGTTGGAGGTTTGGCGGGAGGAGAGGAAATCGAGTTTTGCCCGGCGCAGCGCCGTACTGAAGGAACTTCCCCCGATGCTGTAGCGATAGAACCGCACCACGAAATCCTTAGCATGTTGGTCGGAGAGGTTCCACAGCGTACCGATCACATGTGGGACCCCTGCCTGGAGGAAACCTCTCAGCAGTGATCCGGTTCCCTCGAGGGGTATTGCAGGGCCCGTGGCGGAAGCACAGGTATTAAGCACAAGCAGGTCGGATTCGACATGCAGCTCACGGAATTAATCCATGGTATGGATCCCGTCGTCGCCATAACCCATTCCTGTCGGCTGAAGCATCAAAGCCGGGTAGCCGGATTTGCGGTGGTCCTGCATTACATGCGTAGCCAGATGTACAATGTCCGATCGGGCAAGCATCATCCGGAAATGTTCTTCGCTTGCCGATTCCGATCCCATCAGCTGACCCGGCAACCCTTCAGCCTCCAGCATATCCCCTACCTCCTCCAGCTCCGCCCATGTAGCAGGAATGGCCACCCTGGCGCACCGTTCGCGGTTCGACGGAGCCAGCCCGGCAAAGGCCCACCAGGTCTCTTCCGGCCGGGGGAAAAAGCTGCGATGTGGTTTTTGTCGTGTAGCATACCATCGCCATGCCGAAGTCTGATACAACACCTCCATCCGCTCAAGCAGCAGCGTCTTCTCGCCGGGCAGGGGCAGAATCTCAAAAGGAAGAGCGGTGAAATCAGGAGAAGGAATAACAATCAGCCGCTTATAACACCGCAGCGTTTCCCAAACGGGTCCCAGCAGGATACCGGAAAGTATGGGTGCAAGCAACTGAACCTTCCGGTGGTCTGCAGATTTTAGCTTTCTGATCAACTCTACAAGCAGTTGTTTTCTGTCGGCAGAAAAACTCACCCGGTTCACCGTAAAAGTATCGCGCGTGATGAGTAAAAGAAACAATGAATCATTCCGGAGTTCTGTTTCAAGAATGGCCTCGTCAGGTTCCAGCATGACACGGATATCATCCAATGCGGGAACCAGGTCAGGATGGTACGATGAATCGCCGCTGCAAGGTAAGCTACGCCGGAAACGCTGGCAGAACAACTCCTTCGATTCCTGATCGCGGATGCCCTCGCTCCTCTGGAAAACCGACAGGGACTCCCGGTGCCCGAGTAACGAATCGGACGGCATTCCGGAGCCTCCCAGAAAAGTTGAAATAACGGTCAGCCAAAAAAGCATATCCAACCTGTTCATATATTCAGGAATCATGTGCTGATAAATATCGTTTCTACCTGAGCACAAAAACTCCCGCCCTGACAAGGTTGTCGTCGAGCAGCATCTTCCAGTAATATCTTCCCGGAGCCATATTAACTGTCTCCAGATCATAACTGTCGCCGGCGACACTGATCCCGGCAATAACATCAGTTCCGTCACGATCAAACACCGCAATCTGCAAGGGATGTAACGCAGGATCATTGGTCCAGCGGACTTTTATTTTTTCGCCCCGTTTAAAGGTCTCCCTTACATTGGGTTTCTGCAAAAGGAAACCGGATGACCTCACGGTGATCCCAACCAACGCTTCCATTTCCGGGTTGGGACGAAACGCCCGCAAGTGTTCAGCCATTCTGCTGGTAGCGTCGTCATCCCCCTTTTTACTTCCTGCAATCAAATTCCGGCCTGCCGCTGAGTCAGGATTACCCACGTCGGTGGCAGATTGTTCCTGAAGGGTTGCATTCCTGAACAATTCCTGTTCCCCCGGTGAATACAGGTATCCGCCTCCGGCAACCACAAGCACCAGCAACGTCGCAGCAATCAGAATAATTGTCCTGATCCGTCGTGAATGGTCTTCACTGCGAATTACCTTCCTTATCTTTCTCATCATGTCGACAGCACCTCCGTCGAAAAGCAATCGTTCCAGTTCATGGTCAAGTTTTGCATGTTTCCGGATCTGGTCATCGCTCTCCATCAGCTTCACAAACCTGGGTAATTCGCTGGCTGATATCTCGTTGCTGGAGAACTCGTCGATCCATCTGCTTACATTGTCAATATCATTCATATTCGTCAAGTTGTTTAAATTCCGGATCATTCTCAATCTTTTTGCGGAGTGTTTCCTTGCACCGGTATTTTCTTGATTTCGCAATACCTTCATTTTTAAAATGCATAATCTCAGCTATCTCGGCGTACGATTTCTTTTCCGCATAAAGCATCAGTAATTCTCTGCAACCATCAGACATCTGGTTGAGATGCTTGTCGAGCAACCGCCTTAATGCCTGCTGCCGTTCATCCGGCAATACAGTAAAGCAGTCATACTCCGCATCGAGTTCCTCAGCTCTGCAATTATCCTGATACATCAGCCGGTTTTTTCTTTGCAGCCTTCTGAGCCACAGGTAGCGGCATACCGAGTACAGATAGGTTTTAACAGAACAGGAAAGTTGAAGGGTTCCGGTAAGCATCTGATCATAAAGTACCATCAGTCCGTCCTGGAAGATATCCTCTACATCAGCCTGGGTCCCCGAATGACGTAATACCAGGGACCTGATCTGGGGAAAACTGATCCTGTAAACATAGGAGATGAACTTTTCATCTCTCTCCAGAAGGCCTTTCAACACCATCTCGTTACTATACCAAATCTTCATCGCACACGATCATTTCTTGTGTTTAATCCTGAAAAACAAAAAAAGTGACGGTATTGTTAACAACTTTTTCTCATCTACAAACAGCCCCCGGAAAAGGTTGCGTGCAGAAAAAAAGAAAGATATGCCATGAGGTGCAGGATTTCCCTGCTGGGGAGGGATTACCCATTAAACAGCTGGTATTGGGCGTCGGGTGATGGGGTTCTACTCCACCTTCATTCCCAGGTTCCACAAGACGAACGACCAGAGGTCGGTGGCTTCGTCGATGGTTTTGGAGGTAGGTTTTCCGGCGCCGTGGCCGGCTTTGGTTTCGATGCGGACGAGGACGGGTTTGTCGCCGGCCTGTTTTTCCTGGAGGGTGGCGATGAATTTGAAGGTATGGGCGGGGACGACGCGGTCGTCGTGGTCGGCCGTGAAGGCGAGGGTGGCCGGGTAGGCTGTGTTGTCGCGAAGGTTATGGAGAGGAGAGTACCTGATGAGCCAGCCGAAGCCCTCGGGGGTGTCGGAGGTACCGTAGTCGGTGGCCCAGGCATGGCCGATGGTGAATTTATGGTAGCGGAGCATGTCGAGCACCCCCACCTGCGGGATGGCCACGGCGAAGAGTTCGGGACGCTGGGTCATGCAGGCGCCTACGAGGAGCCCCCCGTTGGAGCCGCCCATGATGGCGAGGCGCGAGGGTGAGGTATATTTCATGGATATGAGATACTCGGCGCCGGCAATGAAGTCGTCGAATACATTCTGCTTGCGGTCGAGGGTGCCTGCCTTGTACCACTCCTCGCCGAACTCGCCTCCGCCCCGCAGGTTAGCCATGGCGAAGATACCGCCGTGCTCAAGGAAGATGAGCCGGCTGATGCTGAAGCCCGGATTGAGACTCACATTGAATCCTCCGTACCCGTAAAGGAGTACCGGGTTGTTCCCGTCGGCCGTGATTCCCTTCCTCGATACAATAAACATCGGTATCATGGTCCTGTCCTTGCCCGGGTAGAAGACCTGCTTCACCTCGTAGTCGTCGGGGTTGAATCCGGGTATCTCAGGCCGGGTGTATATCTGGCTCCGGTTGGAGGCTATATTGTAGCGGTAGACCGTAGTGGGGAATGTGAAGGAGGTGAAGCCATAGAATGCGACGGTGTCGGCACGTTTTCCGCTGAATCCGGAGAGGGTCCCGATGCCGGGCAGGTTCACCTCATGGAGGAATTCGCCCCCGGTTGTATATACCATCGCCCGCGAGGCGGCATTGTGCTGGTAGGTGCAGATCAGGCGATTACCGGCCACGGTTACCGACTCCAGCACATCCTCCCGTTCGGGGATGATGGTTTTCCATTGCATAGGGTCAGGTCTTTGCGGATCCATCATCACCAGCTTCCGGCGCGGGGCGTTAAAATTGGTCATTACCAGCAGTTTTCCGCCAAGATTGTCGATCACCGTATACTCGCTTTCGAAATTTCTCACCAGCGGGATAAAGTGTTCTCCACCTGATTTCAGATCCTTGAAGGATAAGGCATTTCCGTAAGTCGACTCCGAGATGTAAAGCAGCAGGAACCGTTGATCGTCGGTCACCTGTGTTCCGTAAAACCGTTCGGGATGTTCCGGATCCTGCCAAACCAGCCGGTCGTCCTGCTGGGTTGTACCCACCCGGTGGTAAAACACCTTCTGGTTGCGGTTGGTCTGCGACAGTTCTGATCCTTTGGCAGGTTCGTCGTACCGGCTGTAAAAGAAACCGTTGCCTTCCCAGGCCATGCTACTGAATTTGACCCACTTCAGCGTATCGGGCAGGATGGTTCCGGTGGCGATCTCCAAAAGGCAGATCTCGTTCCAGTCGGATCCGCTGCGAGCGATGCTGTATGCCAGATATCTTCCGTCGTGCGACACGGAGGTCTCCGAAAGGGCTACCGTACCGTCGACCGAGAAGGTGTTGGGATCGAGCAGTACCCTGGGTTCGCCTTCGATGCCTTCGCGTACATAGAGTACGAACTGGTTCTGCAGCCCGTTGTTCCTGAAGAAGAAATACCATGGTCCTTCGCGGAAGGGGACGCCGGTTTTTGGATAATCCCACTTTTCGGTAAGGTCTTCGTGTATCTTTTGACGGAATGGGATTGTCTCCAGATAGCTGTTGGTGATGGCGTTTTGTTCCTCAACCCAACGGGCTGTCATGGCCGAGGTATCATTCTCAAGCCAGCGGTAGGGGTCGGCAATGACTGTTCCGAAATAGTTATCGGAGGAATCGACTTTTTCAGTCACCGGATACTGCAGGCGTGTCTGATGTTGGCATGCGGACATAACGATCAAAGAAAATACAGATATGAACAACACTCTAAGGCTCATGGGTCGTGGGTTTTGAAGAATGGCACCGGTAATGTAATGTATTTATCGGGGTAAAGGTAGGAATAATTTCCGGTGTATCCCTGAATTTTCCTTAAAAAAGTCTCTCCAGCAGGGTGGAATCGACATCGGCGGGGAGGGTTACACGGAGGCGGGTTTCCTGGTGCATGGCCCTTTCGATGGCGAGCCGGGCGCCCGGGTTCCGGGCCCAGGCGCGGCGGGCGATGCCGTTGTTCACATCCCAGTGGAGCATCATCTTAAGCCGCCGGCCGGCATCATCAGAGCCATCGAGGAGCATGCCAAACCCTCCGTTGATGACTTCGCCCCAGCCCACGCCGCCGCCGTTGTGGAGCGACACCCAGGTGGCGCCGCGGAAGCTGTCGCCGGCAAAGTTCTGAACGGCCATGTCGGCGGTGAAGGCGCTGCCATCGTAAACATTTGAGGTTTCGCGGTAGGGTGAGTCGGTGCCGGATACGTCGTGGTGGTCGCGGCCGAGAACAACGGGGGCGGAGATCTCTCCCCGTTTGATGGCCTCGTTGAAAGCGGCAGCGATCTTCATCCGTCCTTCACAGTCGGCATAAAGGATACGTGCCTGCGATCCGACCACCAGCCTGTTTCTTCCGGCTTCGCGGATCCACCGGATGTTGTCGCGCATCTGCATTTCGGTTTCTGCAGGGGCGCTGGCGGCGATCTCCCCGAGGATCTCCGCGGCAATGCGGTCGGTGGCCTCAAGGTCGGCGGGATTCCCGGAGGTACAAACCCAGCGGAAGGGTCCGAAGCCATAGTCGAAGAAGAGGGGACCCATGATATCCTGGACGTAGGAGGGATAGATGAATCCTCCCTCCCTGTTCATCACGTCGGCTCCTGCGCGGGAAGCCTCCAGCAGGAAGGCGTTGCCATAGTCCCAGAAATACATGCCATTGTCGGTCAGCTCCCGTATGGCGGCCACCTGTCGTCGCAGCGACTGCCTTACCGCTTCCCGGAAGCGTTCCGGATCCTTTACCATCAACTCGTTCGATTCACCGAGGGTGAGTCCGGCGGGATAGTATCCTCCTGCCCATGGGTTGTGGAGGGATGTCTGGTCGGAACCGAGCTCTATCTGGAGCCTTTCTCCGGCGAGCCGTTCCCACAGGTCGACTACGTTACCCTGGTAGGCGAGTGAAACCGCTTCGCCGCTGCATTGTGCGCTGATCATACGTTTCAGGAGCCGGTCGAGGTCGGTATAGACCTCGTCGACCCACCCCTGGCTATGGCGTTTGGCCACGGCTTCAGGGTTGATCTCGGCAATCACGCCGACGGCCCCGGCGATGACCGCTGCTTTGCCCTGAGCGCCCGACATACCGCCCAGCCCGGAGGTGATGAAGATCTTGCCCCGGCCGACATCCCTGACATGGTCCTTAACCGGCAGCCGGTGTCCCGGATCGGGGATGGTGTGGACCTTGCGGGCGGCATTCAGCAGGGTGATGGTGGTACCGTGCACGATGCCCTGGGGGCCGATGTACATGTACGAGCCGGCTGTCATCTGACCATACTGTGTCACCCCCAGCGCGTTGAAACGTTCCCAGTCGTCGGGCTTTGAATAGTTGGGGATCATCATCCCGTTGGTCACCACCACGCGCGGAGCCTCCCGGTGCGAGGGGAAGAGGCCGGCCGGGTGGCCGGAATACATCACCAGGGTCTGCTCTTCCGTCATCTCCGCCAGGTACTTCATGGTAAGCCGGTACTGGGCCCAGTTCTGAAACACCGCTCCATTCCCGCCATAGGTGATCAGCTCGTGCGGATGCTGCGCCACCGCGGGATCGAGATTGTTCTGGATCATCAGCATGATGGCGGCCGCCTGTACCGAGCGGTGGGGATACTCCCCCGCCGGCCGGGCAAACACCGGGTGATGGGGCATCAGTCGGTACATGTATATACGCCCATAACGCTTCAGCTCCTCAGCAAACTCAGGAGCCAGCAAAGCATGATGCTCCGGCGAGAAGTACCTCAGTGCATTACTGATGGCAAGCCGTTTCTCTTCCACGGTCAGGATATCCTTTCTTACCGGCGCGTGGCTCACGTTCATATCCCTGGGTCTGAGTTCCGGCAGTTCCGCCGGGATCCCCTGCAATATCTCTTCCTGAAAAGTCATAATTCCTGATTTATAAACATTAAAATGGCGTATGTATCACAGATCCATTATATCGCCGCCCTCACCACATGAAGAAACTCTCCGGGATCAAGGGAAGCGCCCCCGATGAGTCCGCCATCGACATCGGGTTGCCTGAAAAGTTCCCCGGCATTTTTAGCGTTACAGCTTCCGCCGTAAAGGATCAGGAGGCGGTCGCCTGCTTCGTCGCCAAACTTTTTCCGGACCAATCCCCGTATGAAGGCATGCATCTCCTGCGCCTGGTCAGGGGTTGCATTCACCCCGGTACCGATGGCCCAAACCGGCTCATATGCAACCACAACCCTTGAGAACAAGGTCTCCGGTAAAACAAACAGGGACTCCGCCAGCTGGTTTCCGACCACCTCAAAGTGGTTTTCCGCACGGCGCTCCTCCAGCACCTCACCGCAACAGAAGAGCGGCCGGATGCCATGTGCGATGGCAGCCTGCACCTTTCGTGCCAGGAAGGCATGATTCTCCCCGAAGTATTTGCGGCGTTCCGAATGGCCCACAATGCACCATGTAACTCCCAGCGACCGGAGCATGACCGGGCTGATCTCTCCGGTGTAGGCGCCTGAATCTTCCGGGTAAAGGTTCTGGGCGCCGACCGTGAAGACCGACTCTTCTGCAATATCGGTTGCCATTTCCAGATAGGGGAACGGAGGGCATATTACCACTTCGGTGTCATGAAGGGTCATATCATCCAGTTCGTCGGCAAGGGCCGAAATAAGGTCTTCAGCCTCCTGAAAGGTCTTGTTCATCTTCCAGTTACCGGCCACCATTTTGTTTCGTTTATGTTTCATCTGGTTCGTTTTTGCTTTTTAACGAGGGGAAACAGCATTTTATAACCCACATCGACTACTCCTTGTGAAATATCGGCGAGTTTCCTCCGCAGCAGCACCCTCCGCAGGGAGCTGATCCTGTCGACCATCACGATGCCTTCGATATGATCATACTCATGCTGGATGATCCGGGCAAGGACGCCTTCATAGCGCTCATCATGCGGATTGAACTGCTCGTCAACATACCGTATATGGATCACGGGACGGCGCATGATGTCCTCCCTGACGCCAGGGAAGCTGAGGCAACCCTCATTGAATGACCACTCTTCTCCCTCCTCTTTATATATTCTGGCATTGATAAAGCATTTGCGGAAGCCATTCACCTCCGGATAGCTCTCGGCATAACCGGAGGCATCGATCACAAAGAGGCGGATGCTGCGGTTAACCTGAGGGGCGGCGAGGCCTACGCCATCGGACTCATACATGGTTTCCCAGATATCTTTGATAAAGCTGCTCAGTTCCGGATAATCCGCCGTTATCTCGTCGGCTTTTCGTTTAAGAACAGGATGGCCATATGCCACAACAGGAAGTATCATAGATTAGATTTTGAGTATTTGAGACATTCCGGAGATTCGAGGAAGGACTGGAGAATGATGGCAGCACTGACTCTGTCGACGATCGACTTATCCTGCCGCTTCTTTTTTGTGGCTCCTGATTCCAGGATGGTCCGGGAGGCGATCAGGGAGGTGAATCGTTCATCGTACCTTTCCACGGGAATGCGGGGGAATAGCTTGCGGAGCTGTGCCACGAACGGACCAATGAACCGTTCCGACTCCGATGGGGTATTGTTCCACTTCCTGGGTTCCCCCACCACAAAACAGTCGACCTCATTATTCCGGATGTACTCCCTGAGATAATCCAATACCTCAGCGGCGGGGAGGGAGGCCAGGGCGCCGGCTACCAGGCGCAATTCATCCGTCACCGCAAGTCCGGCGCGCTTCTGTCCGTAATCGATTGCCAAAATCCTTCCCATTCCCGAAGGGCACAAAGGTACGAATAAGTTATATTTTTAACTACTTTTGGCGCCAAAGCGCACAGGATGACGGATGACGCAAGGGTAAGGATCGAACAGGCCTGGGAGGACCGGTCGCTGTTGCAGGAGGAGAAAACGGCCGGGGCAATCCGCGGCGTGATCGGGAAACTTGACACCGGTGCATTACGGGTGGCGGAGCCTTCGGACGAAGGGTGGATCACGCATGAATGGATCAAGAAGGCGGTGATCCTCTATTTTCCGTTGAGTCATATGGAGACTACCTACGCCGGCCCGATGGAGTTTCACGACAAGATTCCCCTCAAATCGCACTTTGCCCGGCTGGGAGTCCGGGCTGTGCCGCATGCTGTGGCACGGTATGGTTCATACCTTGCCCCGGGGGTGATCCTGATGCCCTCCTACGTCAACATTGGCGCCCGGGTGGAAAGCGGCACCATGATCGACACCTGGGTGACAGTCGGATCGTGCGCCCAGGTAGGCCGGGAGGTGCACCTGAGCGGAGGCGTGGGCGTGGGAGGCGTACTCGAACCTGTACAGGCCTCCCCGGTGATCATCGAAGACCACTGTTTTATTGGTTCCCGCTGCGTCATCGTGGAGGGGGTCCGTATCGGCGAGGGGGCAGTGCTGGGCGCCGGCGTTGTACTTACGGCATCAACCCGTATCCTTGACGTTTCCGGTCCGCAGACCCTTGAATCAAAAGGATATGTGCCTCCATGGTCGGTAGTGATTCCCGGCACACTGCCAAAGACCTTCCCTGCCGGCGAATTCCAGGTTCCATGCGCCCTGGTAATCGGAAAACGGAAAGCATCCACCGACCTGAAAACTTCCCTGAACAACGCATTACGCGAATTCGACGTACCCGTCTGATGCCCCGATACCTTGTCATACAAACTGCATCCATCGGCGACGTGATCCTGGTTACACCGCTGGTGGAGTGTCTTCACAGGATGGACCCCGGCGCGGAAATAACCCTTCTGGTTAGAACAGGACATGAAAGTCTGTTCACCGGTCATCCATTCCTAAGGGAGGTCATGGTTTGGGAAAAGGCGCGTCGCAAATACAGGAACCTTTTCAATTTGATCCTTACCATCCGGCGCCACCGGTTTGACGTGGTGATCAACTGTCAGCGGTTTGCCTCCACGGGACTTCTCACCGGATTTTCCGGCGCTCCCGACAGGAGGGGATTCAGAAAAAATCCCCTGTCGTTTCTTTTCAGCAGCCGCGCAGAGCACCAGCTTGCCGGCGGGACGCATGAAGCAGCCAGAAACCTTTCACTGGCAGGGAAGATGGCATCAGGATGCTCCCCGAAACCGAAACTCTATCCTTCGGAGAAAGATACCGAACGGATATCGGAATACACCAGAGGGGTGTATTACACGGTCTCTCCCGCTTCGCTCTGGTTTACCAAGCAGTACCCCGCGGAAAGGTGGGCGGAGCTGATCAGGGAGATCCCTGCCGGACGGAAGATATATCTGCTCGGATCGGCAGCCGATAAACCATTGTGCAGTCGTATTGTCCTCGATGCAGGCCATCCGGGAGCTATTTCCCTGGCCGGCGGATTAAGCCTGCTTGCATCGGCCGCCCTGATGAAAGGAGCCCGGATGAATTTCACAAACGACTCAGCGCCCATGCACCTCGCGTCGGCCGTGAATGCTCCGGTTACCGCACTCTTTTGTTCCACCCTGCCCTCTTTCGGTTTCGGTCCGCTGTCGGACAACTCCTCAGTAGCGGAAACCGACCGGATTCTCCCCTGCCGCCCCTGTGGCATCCACGGTCAGCAGAAATGCCCCGAAGGACATTTCGACTGTGCCTACAGCATTGATATAAAGAAGCTTACCGGCCGGATTTAGGAACATGTAACAAAGTCCGGTATCAGAAGACAGGGATTTTTATTATTTTTACATCCCCTAATCCGGAAAGAGCAATAAACGTTATGCAGACCGAGATCAAGCAATGTGTCGGGATTCTCAAGGCCGGGAAGACCATCCTCTATCCCACCGATACAGTATGGGGCATCGGTTGCGATGCCACCAATCCCGATGCCATCGACAAGATCTACCACATCAAAAAGAGACTGGAACAGAAAAGCCTGATCATCCTGCTTGACGATGCCATGAAACTTGAGCGGTATGTATCCGACGTTCCCCACATTGCATGGGACCTGCTGGAAAACGTAACATCACCGCTTACCATTATCTACCCGAAAGGGATCAATCTCCCCGACAGCCTGATCGCCGGCGACGGTTCCATCGCCATCCGTGTGACGCACAACCCGTTCTGCAAGAACCTGATCCGTGCCTTCGGCAAACCGATCGTCTCCACCTCTGCCAATATCTCGGGAACAGCCACCCCACTCGTCTTTAAAAATATTTCCCCGGAGATAACAGATAAGGTGGATTACATCGTTAATCTTTACCAGGACCGGATACAGGAGATGAAACCCTCCAGGATCATCAGGCTTTTCAACAACGGGGAGTTTGAAGTGATCCGGCCCTGATGCCTTGATTTAATGTTAATTTAACTCACTCCTTTGTAACGCTCCGGCAAAACGCATGTCGAAGTGCCATTGCAATCATCAATGAAAAATGTTTGAAAAGATCCTGACTTTCCTGTTTCTCATTCTGGGGCCATTCATTTCAGCGCTCCCGCTCTTTGCCGAATCACCCGAAAAAGGCAGGAAGCATATTATCAGCGGGCAGATCACCGACCGTTCGAACGGGGAGGCGCTGGTCGGCGCCACGGTTTTCGTAAAGGAACTCCACACCGGGACTGCTTCCGACGTTTACGGCAACTATTCGATCACACTCCAGGACGGAGTCTACAACCTGGTTTATTCCTATATTGGATACAGGACAGTGGAAAAAACCGTAGATCTGAGGGAAAACCTCCGGATCTCACTCGAGATGGAGGCGGTACAGCATACCCTTTCGGAGGTTACGATTTCGGGGGAACGGAGCGATCAGAATATCACCGCACCCGAAATGAGCGTGGTGAAAATGAACATCAAAACCATTCAACAGATCCCGGCGCTCATGGTTGAGGTGGATATCATCAAGGCGATCCAGTTATTACCCGGGGTACAGTCGGTGAGTGAAGGTTCGAGTGGCTTCAGTGTCCGCGGCGGAGCGCCCGACCAGAACCTGATCCTGCTTGACGAGGCCACGGTTTATAATGCTTCCCATTTGATGGGATTCTTCTCGGTTTTCAACAACGACGCCATCAAGGACGTGAAGCTCTACAAGGGAGACATTCCTGCG
>CAYWHQ010000023.1:0-13924 GCA_964457665.1 uncultured Prolixibacteraceae bacterium
CTGTTCTTCCACCCATCCCCGCAATCTTTTCCATACCCTCATGATACTTTCGTGTGAGATATCGATAGTGGATTCTGGATTCAACCTGACATGATTGGGTGGCATCAGAAAGGCTCTGCCCGGTTCGCGGAAAGCATCGATGACCCGAATCACCTCTTCTTCATTCGCCTCGGTCAGGGTACAAAGGTCCTGAAGCGTTGCCGGCCGCCTGATCCCGCGGTTGTCCTGCCCCACGTCGGTGAGCGCCTTGAACAACTTCTCCGCAATAAATTTCAGCCTCGATTCCCGCAACTCCTCGTAAATCTCCTCCAGATGAATGGATAAGGCCTCCTTCATGGTACCGATGGCTTCATAATGCTCCCTCCCGACAGGTTGATCACCAATTCGGTGCAATGACCAGTAATTCCATGTTCGCATCAGGGCGTGCTGCATGATGGGAAGCTGATCAGGATTATCCCCCACATCCTGAAGCAGCTGATCGATCAGTTCGGGAGTGATCTCAGCTTTTTTATAATGAACCGGTCCGGTTATGGCAAGCCGGCGTTCATCATCATTCATACGGGGAACCAGATAATATCCCATATTGATGGCTTCGCTCAGTCCCCTGAACTCCGTGCAGTCATCCAGGAAGTCAGTCCGCATCGTCAGCACCACATAAACCGGGAAGTCCTTGTTCCGGATCGCGTTTATCAGCAGCCCTGTAAAAAACCTGGCATCGTCGGCTGAATGTCCATCTGTCTGCGGATTCTTGTATCTGAAGAGCTCTTCGAACTGGTCGATCACCAGCAATGAATGTCCTTCATGATTCAATTCACGCAGTACCAGACTGATCCCGTCGGGCCCTGACCGGAGCAATTGCAGGGCCCTGTCGGGTGAAAGCTTTTTATTGCTTAGTCCTGATGCCAGGTTCCCCACCGGATCGTTTCCCGGCTTTATAATATGCAGATGCCATCCCGCCGTAAAGTGTGCCGTCTTGTTTCTGACCAGGGCAGGGATCAGACCCGCCCGGATCAGTGAAGATTTACCGCATCCCGATGATCCGACAACAGCCAGAAAACGGGTAAGTGCGAGTTTATTGACAAGCTCTTCAATCTGTAGTTCCCGGCCAAAGAATATCTCATCTTCGCTTATGTCATAACTTCGGATCCCGGGGAAAGGATTAACATGAAATCCTGTTGCAGTCATGGATGGCTTTATTTCTCCTATCAAATTTATGGAATTACCGGAAATCTATTACTTTTATCTGCGAAAATAATCAATGCGATGAATGAAACGCTGAAAAACCAGATCCGGATCATGGTGGTGGATGATGAAATCGATCTTGAACCGCTTATCCGGCAAAAGTTCCGCCGGCACATCAGAGAAGGAGTCTACGATTTCGTTTTTGCCGTCAATGGGCTTGACGCGCTTTCCAAACTGATTGAATTTCCGGACATCGGTATTATCCTTTCCGATATCAATATGCCCGAGATGGATGGTCTCACCCTTTTGACGAAACTGAAGGAACTCAAAAATCCGGGATTGAAAACAGTGATCGTTTCCGCTTACGGGGATATGGACAACATACGGACGGCCATGAACCGAGAAACTTTTGATTTTATCACAAAGCCGATCAATTTTGAAGATCTCGAGATAACCATCAATAAAACGCTGGAAGAGATCACCCTGATCCGGCGTTCGCTGGAGGAACATGACCAGCTTATTTCCATCAGACAGGATCTTCAGACCGCACGGGAGATTCAGCAAGCCATCCTTCCGAAGGTCTTCCCACCTTTTCCGGAGCGCAGGGAATTCGATGTCTATGGCGAAATGATGGCTGCCAGGGAGGTTGGTGGAGATTTCTTCGATTTTTTCATGATCGATTCCACGAGACTGGGACTCGTTATCGGGGATGTCTCCGGGAAAGGAGTTCCTGCAGCCATTTTCATGGCCGTGAGCCGGACCCTCATCCGGGCTACCGGGATGAAAGGCATTGCAGCCGCCGAATGCATCAGCTATGCAAATTCTCTGCTATGTAATGAGAGTGTCTCGGGCATGTTCGTGACAGTCTTCTATGCCATCCTTAACGTTCAGACCGGACAGCTGGAGTATGTCAACGCCGGGCATAATCCTCCATACCTGATTTCGGGAGGTGAATTGAAGAAAGTACCCATGACAGGCGGAACCGTACTAGGGTTTCTCGATGATATCGAATTCCGTACCGGTAATCTGACCATGGCTCCCGGCGATGTACTTTACCTCTACACTGACGGGATCACGGAGGCATTCAATGCGCAGGACCAGCAATACGGAGAGGAAAGACTTGAGAAGCATCTGACCTCGGATCCGTCGGCTACGCTTGTTTCGCTCGTTAAAACCACAATAGCCGGTGTGAATGACTTTTCCTCAGGGGTTCCGCAGTCGGACGACATTACCCTGCTGGCTGTCCAGTATAAAGGCTAAGCCTCTTCCATGAACCAGCATACCGACTCACCGGTCGTAATCCTGCAAGGGAGGATCGACGGGCTTACTGCCCCGGCTATCCGCAGAAGACTTGAGGAGGCAAGTACCGGAACCGTAAGGCTGTTGGTCGACCTGAGGGAAGTGACCTACCTGAGCAGCGCCGGCCTCAGGGTTTTCATGCAGATGCAGAAGGAACTCAGGAAGGCCGGCGGCGGGATCGTGATGTGGCATCCTCCGGCATGTGTAACCGATGTTCTGAAGATCAGCGGAATGGAATCGTTCTTCTCCATCGAAACGCCTGGTGTGGAAACTGCGGACCAGCAACCAGGGATTGCTTCTGAGTCAGAAATCATTACCGTTGAAGGGAGGGGCTATCAGATCAGCCTGGAACAATTTTCTGCCTCTCCCGGAGTGCTTGAATATTTCGGAAAACCGGAGTCTCTTGCCACCGTCTCCTTCCGGAAAGAGGAGGTGGTGTCGCTTCCCCTGGGCAGGTTTACCTGGGGTACCGGTATCGCTGCTTCCGGCAGCGATTTTGAGGATTACCGCCAGCTTTTTGGAGAATCGGTGATCCTTTCAGGCCATTTTTTCAGTTATCCTGCGGTCAGGCGCCCGTCGGTTGACTACTCGCTTTTGCATGAGGGAGCCGGAGAGATGATCAACTTTCTTTATGGGTTCGGATTTACCGGCAGTTTTTCCGCACTGGCCGTATTCTCAATGGAAGGGGCCTCATCCAGTGTAGGCGGCTTGCTCTCCCTTTTATCCGGCCATCTGCGACTTTCCAGATATGGTGTGGTTCTTGCCGGCCGAAGCGGAGGGCTGTTCGGGATGCATCTGCGCCGCTCCCCGGCCCTGGGGCTGTCAGAAGGTGACACGATTTTCGACCCTGCCGTATTTCCGTCATGGTTTGCCTTTCCTGCCGAACCCGACGACTTCAACGCCACTGTGGTGGCAACCGGAATCTTTTCCCGCCGGGATCCTTTACACCCTGCTGAAAACGGTCTGCATCTGCCGGCTGGTTCTGAAACCCATCTTCATGCAATGATCACCGACCGGGGTCTGATCAATTTCGATCACCGGGGGCTTACTGTTGAAACTGAAAGAATCCTGCGGGAGTTTGAACCGCGCAAAGTCGTGCATCTGCTTCCATCCTCCAGGATTATCAAAGGAATTCTTGGTATCATACCCTTGCCCTGATGGAACTCTGGATCGGAACTTTCAACCTCGGACTCCTCTACGCCTTTATGGCCCTGGGGACCTTCATTACCTACCGGTTGTATCAGTTTCCCGACATCACCATCGACGGTTCATTCACGACAGGGGCAGCAGTGGCTGCCATTCTCATAGCTGCCGGCTGGGATCCGCTGACCGCAACAGGGGTTGCATTTCTGGCCGGATCGGCGGCAGGTTTGACGACGGGATTCATCCATACCCGTTTCAGGATTGAGGGCCTTCTGGCCGGAATTCTGGTCATGACCGGGCTTTACTCGGTGAATCTGCATATCATGGGTCGTTCCAATGTGCCCCTGATCCACCACCCAACCATGATAACCCTGCTGGAATCTGTCAATCCGGGGCTTCACCATGAACTCTGGATCTTCTTGTGCCTGATACTGCTTCTTACCCTGGTCTGGCTGGCGTTGTCTTTTTTTCTTCGGACTGATTTTGGCCTGACCCTCATGGCTACCGGGAGCAATCCGGTGATGACGGCAGCACAGGGCGTATCGGTCGACCGGATGAAGATTTTCGGGATTGCTTTTTCCAACGGTCTGGTTGGAGTCTCCGGGGCACTGGTGGCCCAATACCAGGGATTCGCCGATGTGGGGATGGGAATTGGTTCGATCGTGCTCAGCCTGGCGGCAGTTATCATCGGGGAGGCGTTACTTCCCGGAAGAAAGATCATCCTGAAGGTACTCGGGGTCATCCTCGGATCGGTTGCTTTCCGCTTTGCGGTGGCGGTGGCGCTCAATCTGGGAATGAATCCCAATGACCTTAAAATCGCCACCGCCGGCTTTGTGCTGGCGACCCTGATAATCTCCCGGTGGCTGGCTAAAAGAAAAACATCAAAGAGCCCTTCGCCGGGCAGGAAGAGAAACTTCAGGATACTTCTTGCACTCCTGCTGGTTCTGCTGCTGGTGGGATACAGTGTTTATCAGTGGATGGGATCCGCAGGCAACAGTCAAAATCTTCCCAGGATCGGGATTATCCTGGCAAACCAGAGCAGTCTGCTGACCGCCACCCGCGACGGACTTTTTCATGAACTCGGGAACCTGGGTTATGAAGATGGTAAAAACTGCCATCTTATTGAACAAAATGCCCAGGGGGAGATACCGAACAACGCCACCATCGTGGGGCAGATGATTGAAGATGACGTCGATCTTTTTGTTCCTGTTTCAACAGCTTCGACCCAGGCGGTGATCCATAAAGTGAAGGACAAACCCGTAGTCTTTGCAACCGTGGCCAGCCCTTTTGTAATTCACGCAGGATCAACGCCTGAGGATCATCTCCCCAATGTTACAGGCGTATATGGCAGTGCTCCTGTGGCCGAGCTGCTGCAGCTCTTCGCCGACATCTATCCGGGGCCTCAGGTCATTGGGACCCTTTTCAATCCGGGATTTCCAAATACGAAAGTCAACTACGGTGAGCTGGTGAAGGCGCTTGAACTGCACCCCGGGATCCGGCTGGAGGCCGTTGCCGTCTCCTCCACCAGCGAAGTGTACCAGTCGGCCCTCGCGCTTGCAGGAAAGGGAATCAGCGCCTTCGTGCTGATCAACGATCTGACTGTATTTGAAGCGTTCGAGGCCGTGGTTAAAGTTTCGAAAATGAAGCGGATTCCCATCTTCACAAACGATACCGAACGGCTGGCCGATGGTGCGCTTGTGGCCTATGGGTACGACTATTACGGCAGCGGGGTGCAGGCTGCCCATCTCATCGACCGTATCCTGAAAGGAGAGAACCCTGCAGAGATCCCGTTCGAGATTTACAAGCACATTATCTTCGGAATCAATTATGATGTGGCGGAGCTGCAGCAGATCAGGATTCCGGTTGCCTGGTCCGACAGTGCGAACCTTTCGGTAACAAAAGGCAAAATACTCAGGAATTCCGGTTCAAAACATGCACAATGATCAGGATCAGCGATATCAATTTGTCGTTTAACAAAGGAACCCGCGATGAAGTAACGGCGCTGAAAAATCTTTCGCTGGAGATCGGGTATGGTGAGTTTGTGACCGTCATCGGGACCAATGGCTCCGGGAAATCTACCCTGCTGAACATCATAGCGGGGACCCTCCTGCCGGATTCAGGCTCCATCCTGATCAACGGCCGGGAGGTTGCCCGAAAGCATGATTTTGAGAGGGCAGGCTATGTGGCCCGGGTTTTCCAGAATCCGTTCGCCGGAACCGCCCCTCAGATGAGCATCGCTGAAAATCTTCACCTGGCTTCACAAAGGGGGAAGACACGGTGGCCTTTCATCGGGCTGACCGGGACGAAAATCAGGGAGTATCAGCAGTTGCTATCGGGACTTGAAATGAACCTCGAGGACAGGATCCGGCAGCCGGTCGGTTTGCTTTCCGGCGGCCAGCGGCAGGCAATCACCCTGTTAATGGCAGTCATGAACAAACCAGACGTACTTCTGCTCGACGAACACACAGCCGCCCTCGATCCCAGATCGGCCGCCATGATCAGCAAACTCACCAGCGCCTGGGTGGAAGAGGGAAAGCTCACCACCCTGATGGTGACCCATTCCATGAATCAGGCGCTTGCCATGGGATCCAGGATCCTGATGATGCACCAGGGATCGGTCATCGAAGATTTCAGAGCGGAGGACCGGCTTCACGTCACCGTCGATGAACTTCACCAAAGATTCTTGGAGATAAGGAAACTTGAAAAATTAACCCCCGATTGGCTGCAAATGCTGAAGGAACAGTACCTGTGAGCAGTTGTGCATCATAAAGTATTCATGCAAGGTGCACATTACAGGCAGTTATTTGTCCTTACAACCACCACCAGCTTCCCTTCCGCTGTCTGGTTGTAGAGGTTAAAAATAACCTTACCGGGTTCAGCCAGGGTAAAGTGGAGGGTTGCCGAATTGACAGCCGGATTCGGTACCACCCGGATCATGCTTGTCCGCGGTGTTGCACCCCCGCCAATACCATAGGGGAAGGAGTGTATGGTATCGCTTGCTTTTCTTGCAATGAGTGAGTAAATGGCGTTACGTACCGACCAGATTCTGTAAAAACAAGCAGCACCGAGTCCTGTGCTGCGTTGGGTTCCCATTGTAAATTCATGGTTTCGGAACTCCCGGCGACAGCCGAAAATGCATTTCTTCCCGATAATTACTACTTTTGTAGTACAATGATACTTTTAATATCACGGTATATGAACAGACTCACTTTTTTATTATTCTTCTCCGGGATACTGATTCTTCTAATCTCCTGCTCACGGAAGAACGAGATAACTTATCAGCCGTTATCTCAGAAAATTGTGACGGCTGGCGCCTTGTTATCATTGACCGGTGGCGGGAGTTCTTCAGGGGAATCCTCGCAGACGGCGCTCAGTTTCGCTGTAGCCGACATCAATGCATACATGGCAGCATGCGGGATTCCGTTCCGGATTCAGATTGTTGTTGCCGATACGAAGACCGATACATCCGTGGCGCTTGCTGAGATAAAGAAGATGTATGACCAGGGGATCCGGGTGGTTATCGGACCATACAGCAGTGCCGAGGTGGCGGCGGTAAAACCTTTTGTCGACCGGCATGGCATGTTGCTGGTCAGCCCCTCCAGTGTGGCGGTTTCACTGGCCATTCCGGGCGACAACGTTTTTCGTTTTGTCTCCTGTGACCTGATTCAGGGAGAGGCCATGTCGGAGATGCTGACGGAGGACAGCATAAAACTGCTTGTACCGCTGGTGCGAAACGACCTCTGGGGATCGGATCTTCTGACCGCCACGGCAAATGAATTTTCCAGGTCCGGAGGTCAGCTAACGGAGCCGCTCCTTTATGATCCTGCTTCGGGACCTTCTCCTGAAGAGCTGAATCAGTTAAATACGGTGGTGCTGAATGCCTTTGCCGAGTATCCCGCTGAGCAGGTGGCCGTTTACGCGCTTACCTTTGGAGAGGGAACCACGATCCTGCGGCGGGCTTCCGGTTATAGCGGACTGGATTCCGTTAAATGGTACGGCAGCTCGGCATTTGCCCTCAACGGATCCGTTAAAAGTGATACGCAGGCGTGCCAGTTTGCCATTGGTCACGGCTTTCCCTGCCCCCTCTTTGGTCTGGATGCCGCTTCCCGGAGCAAATGGGAACCTCTCATCCAAAGGATAGAGGCATCCATTCACCGCCAGCCGGAGGTTTACGCACTCACGGCCTACGACGCCTTGTGGGTGGCAGCACTGAGTCTGAACCTGGCCGGTGCAACCACGGATATTAAGCATCTGATAACAGTTTTTACCCACCAGGCATCGCTGTTTTCAGGGGTAACCGGTAACACGGCCCTGAATGAATCGGGCGACCGGGCCGAAGGGAATTATGATTTCTGGGGTGTGCACCATGCCGGGTCCGGTTACGATTGGAAGGTAATGGCTAATTATAATTCAGCAACCGGAGTATTGACGCGGTATTGACGGAGATCAACCGTTAAATCTGATGATGTAGACCGCTTTTCCGTCGCAGGGTTTGTAAAAGTCGGCAAGAGTAGCCTCCAGGGTGTAACCGTTTTGCTCGTAAAAATGCCGGGTAGGCAGGTATTTTTCCATGGTGGAGGTTTCCGCGATCAGGAGCCGGCCTCCTTCATCCCTGACAAATTGATGTGTTTGGGCAAGCAGCTTTTTTCCGATCCCCATCCCTCTGAAGTCATGGTGTGTGACGATCCAGTAAAGATCCCAGGCTCCTTCAGTGCCCATGATATGTCCAAAACAACTGTAGGCAACCGTCCGGCCTCCGGTTTCAGCAAAAATGAAGCGGTAACTGCATGCAGGACCTTCCGCGATCCGGTCGGTGACCAGCTCCACTGCAACAGGAACCTCAATGTCATAAAAGAAACCAGTACTCTCGACAATCTCCCTGACGATCAAATCATCGCCAGGATGAACCTCGGTCCGGAATGAAAGGGATAATTTCTCCATAAGTTATTGTTGGCTGAAGGCATCTTCAAGAATACGGGTAAGGACCTGTGAAAAGCGGTAACCTGCCTTTTTGGAAGCGGCCATGAATCCACCCGACCATGAGAGGCACGGGTTGGCGTTGATATCTATAAGGTAGGGGATCTGGCCTGAAGATACCCTGAAATCCACCCTGACGTAGCCTTTCAGTCCCAGCTCTTGCCAGCAGGTGATGCACGACTGCCGGAGCTGATCGTAAAGCGCCCTGTCGCGGCTGCTTTTTCGGAATGTACGCCGGGTATGGGTGTATTCAAAGGAGTCCTCTTTCCATTTGGCGGTATATCCCATGATCTTGGGTTTGCCGTCGGGAAAATCCTGAAAGGTCATCTCGGGGATCGGAAGCACCTCGGGCCCTGCTTTTCCCCCGAGTATGGAGACATTGAACTCCCTCCCGGGAATATACTCCTCCACGAAATAGCAATTGGGGTTTTTCTGCCGGAACCTGCTGATGATCTCCTCCTGGTGACCAAAAAAGACATTGCCTTCGTCCAGATCAAGAGACCCCTCCTCCCAGGTTGGTTTCAGGATGTATTGTTTGTCTTTTTCAAGCTTCGATAATTCATGCAGCATGAACCAGGGAGGGGTGAAGAGCCCTGCCCTGACGATCTCCTTTTTAGCGAGCACCTTATTGGAGGTATAAAACATGGGTATCAGCGGCGAGCCGGTGTAAGGAATCCTGAGATAGTTGAACAGAGCCGTGGCGACAAAAGCAAACTCGCCTTTGTTCTCAATGGTCTCGACAAGATTGAAGATAACGGAGGGATTGATCTTCCTGATCTCTTTGACGAGGCGGTCGAAACCCAGGGTTACCCCCAGGATTGCAGTCCGGTAACCCATCTTTCTGAGTTCACGCCCAACGATCTTTACCTGATCGAGTACGTCGAGTTCATCTTCTCCGGCATTTTCAGGGACATGCTGGTGGAGTATCAGGATCGTTTCAGACATGGGCGGGAATTCTTTTAGCGGCCGATTCCATGATCTCCCGGATGAGCCGGGCATAGGTGTAGCCGTGTTTGTAGGCAAGGATCGGCAGGTCGGAATGATCTTTGTCGAGACCAGCCAGGGGGTTGATCTCTATAAAGGAGGGGCGTTCCATCCGGTCGTAGCGGATATCCACCCTTCCGGCATCGCGGCATCCAAGCAATTTCCATACTTTCAGGGCCATCCCGCTGCAGGCATCGGCCACCGGTTGCTCCGGAACCTGATATCGCACCAGCTCCTCGTAATTGGATTTAGTGTCGAGTGAATAGATCTGGTTTGCCGATGGATCCGTATAGATGATCTCCATGGTTCCGGCTACCCGGCTCTCCGCACCGGTACCCAGAATGCCCACCGTTATCTCGCGGCCGGGCAGATACTCCTCCACCAGAAGCCCCCCGGGATACTTCAGGAGTTCCTGCAGGCAAACCTCGTTCAAAGCTTCCAGGCTCACGACCTTCGATTTGCCGCTGATCCCCTTTCCGGTTCCTTCGGCCACCGGTTTGACAAACAACGGAAACTCCAGGTCGATGGACCCGATATCCGCCATCGAGGTCACCACCGCATGCTTCGGAGTCACTATCCCGTGCCGGTGCAGGATATCTTTGGTAAGCCCCTTGTGAAGGGTTAACGACAGGACCAGGGGGTCCGAGAAGGTGTAAGGAATTCCGTAACCATCCAGGAGGGCAGGTACCTGAGCCTCGCGTCCGATGCCGTACATCCCTTCACATATGTTAAAAACGATATCCCATCTTTCTCCGGAGGCAAGCCGGGTGACAAGATTCCGCAAATGCCCGATACGGACTGTCCGGTAACCCGATTCCCGTAAGGCCTCTTCAAGTCCTGCAACAGTCGAATCACGATCGAATTCTGCAGTCTCCTCCGGGCTGAATCCCTCTTTCAGATAATCCGACCTAAGGTCGTAGGTGATCCCGGCTACCATGGCTAAAAGGTCAGGTCGGGATAGCGGAAGACCTTCTCTTCGTAATTTTTTAACAGGGCATAACCCTCCTCGTGCCCCTGGTAATAATCGGGAAGCAAAGGGATCTTGCCTCCGCCACCGGGAGCATCGACAACAAACTGAGGTACCGCATAGCCCGAGGTATGGCCCCTCAATCCCCGGATGATTTCGAGCCCTTTACCTATCGTAGTGCGGAAATGGCCGGAACCCACGACCGGATCGCACTGGTAGAGATAATAAGGACGTACGCGGATCCGCAGCAATGCATGCATGAGTTTTTTCATGACAGGTACACTGTCATTGATCCCTTTCAGCAGCACCGTCTGACTTCCAAGAGGGATTCCCGCATTGGCCAGTTTCTCGCAGGCATCTTTCACCTCCGGCGTGATCTCGTCGGCATGGGTGAAATGGATACTCAAATAGAGCGGATGATATTTTTTCAACATGTTCACCAGGGGCCGGGTGATTCGCTGTGGCATGACAACCGGCACTTTGGTACCGATACGGATGATATCTACATGGGGAATGTCGCGAAGACGCGCAAGCAGATATTCGATATGGAGATCGGACATTGTCAGCGGATCTCCCCCGGAGATCAGCACGTCGCGTACTTCAGGATGCTGCCGTATGTATGCCAGACCCGCCTCCCAGGCCTTCAGGCCTACATGGCATTTGTCCTTGGCAACCATTCTCGTGCGTGTGCAGTAGCGGCAGTAGGTAGAGCAAAAACCGGTCACCAGAAACAACACGCGGTCGGGGTAACGATGTACGATGTTTTCGACCGGACTGTGGCGCTCTTCCGACAAGGGATCGCTTGCTTCGCCCCGGTGGATCAGGTACTCGTCGAATACGGGAACCACGCTTTTACGCAAAGGCTGATCGGCATTCTCAGGGTCAAGCAGGCTGATATAATAAGGTGTGATCCGCAGGGGGAGCGACTGGGATTGTCCCTGGTCAGGCCTGACCTCATGGTCGCTCAGCGAAATGTACTTTCCCAGTTCTGCAATGGAGCGCACACTGTTTTTAATCTGCCAGTGCCAGTTGTTCCATTCCTTCAGGCTGGTTCCCGGAAAGAACATTTGCATAAATGCAAGAGACCGGTCACTGGTAACAGACCGGTCCCTTTCCCCCCGGGATTTAAGGTATTCGTCTAAAACGGAAGCTTCGTCAATGAAGGTGGGCTTACTTGGAGGTTCATCTTCTTCAGTGGTATCCTGGTGCGGAAAGAGAGGCTTCCCGCTGTGATTTTTTTCCATTGCCTTGGTTCAGATTGGAGGTTGATTTATGCCCTTTTTTTTGCGGTGCAAATAGGTGACATTTTTATCTATTTTTGACAGATAAAAACTTTTTTTTGTTAACAATTCCATGTTAATAATCAACAGTTATGAGGCTTTTTTTCAGATCGTTCGGTAGCGGAAAACCATTGATCATTTTGCATGGATTATTCGGTCTTTCCGACAACTGGGTAACTGCAGGCCGCGGACTAAGCGATCAATTCAGGGTGATTATTCCCGATGCAAGGAATCACGGGCAATCTCCGCGAAGCGACATCTTCGATTTTCCTTCCATGGAAGAGGATTTGCTGACCTTGCTGGATGAACTTGGTTTGAAGAGGGTTTCGATCATTGGCCACTCGCTTGGTGGTAAAACAGCTATGTTCTTCGCTCTCCATCACCCTGAAATGGTTAGCCGGCTGGTGGTGGTCGACATCAGTACCCGAAGGTACCCGCCCAATACCGAACATCTTAACTTGCTGGATGCAATGGAAAAGGTCGATTTTTCGAAGGCCGGCTCCAGAGCCGGGGTGGATAAGCAGCTTGGTGTATATGTCGAAAGTGCAAGGCTAAGGCAGTTCATGTTGAAAAATATATACTGGAGGACACAAAGTACGCTCGACTGGCGGTTGAACCTGAAAGCCATCAGGGAGAACCTGTTTTCGGTTTTTGAAGGGGTGGAGTCGAACGGTGTTTTTCCCGGACCGGTACTTTTTATAAGGGGAGGCCGTTCCAACTATATCCGGGAAGAGGATTGGGAGGATATTAAAAGAAGATTCCCCGGGGCGGTCATGCAAACCATTGCGGAGGCCACGCACTGGGTCCATGCAGATGCTCCCGGGGAGTTTCTGGAAATGGTCAGATCATTTCTCGATCAGTAACGGTCAACCTTTATTTTGGATACAGCCGTTTGTACGTCTATATATATTTTACTCGAGGCAGTGTCGAAGCCCGGCGTCTGGTAGGTTCTGTTTCCTTTCTTTTCGAAGCCTTTGAATTCGCGGCTGATCATGAAGGATTCGGATTTGATCTGGCATCCGGCGGAAAGTGGTACCTTAACCTTAATGGAACTTGCCCCGGCATTCAGGGTCAGCCGGGTCAGCGGGCTGCGGTCGCCAAGTTTTACTTCGATTGATGAAGCGCCTGCATCAATGTTGATATCTCCCATACGATGGTTCTGCAGATCCAGCTCCATATCGGCCGCACCAACTGAAAGATCGAGATCCCATTCAGGTTTTTCGTTCAGTCCGAGATGGATCTTGTTATGTCGTATTTTCCCTCGGTAATGACTGTTTTCAAGTGATAGCCGGATCGTTTTGGTACCGTCAAGGTCTTCGGTAGTCATGGAATAATCCCCGATATCGCCTTTTTTCTCAAATGAGAGGAAATCACCGGTCAAAGCACCGATTTTAAAGTTTCCGGCTGCGGCATCCAGGTTCAGGACTCCTTTGTTCACTGCGCTGTCATAAGGTACAGTAAGGTTTTGTTCACTATAGCTTTTTCCGGAATCCTCGTCATCATTCTCATCCTCATCCCATTCCCAGGAACTTCCCTTGTCGATATGTATCCACCGCCAGGGCCCGTCATCGGTAAGCCTGTTGAAGAAAGTGATGGTAAATGCCAGGACTATGATTACGGCAATGCTTTTATACACATCCCTGACAGGAAGAATGGCGATACCCCAGAAAACAAGGATAAGAGGCCAGAGGTTCCAGAGCATATGCCAGCCGAAATCCAGTACCCCGAAATTGTTCAGGATAAAGAGAAGACCGATCGCGATCAGCAAAACCGGCCAGAATACATGTTTGAATTTCATGGCTTTAAATTTTAATTTGATTTTTTTCTGGTAAGAGCGTTAATCAGAAGACCTGCCCCGATAACAACCAGGACCAGCGGCCACAGATCGCCGAAATCCCAGCATGGAATGAATTCGTCGGCCAGAAATATTCCTCCGAGCGTGATCAGAACCAGTCCGCCGATCAGACTGCCTTTCGCCTGACCGGTTTCGGGATCCTCAGGGGGTGTCTTTGGAAGGGGAGGGGGTGAAACAGGATTCTCTGCATGGTAATTCTGATCCGTATCAGACGCCCATGACTGGTTCCCGGACGGA
>CAYWHQ010000024.1:0-4290 GCA_964457665.1 uncultured Prolixibacteraceae bacterium
TACCACCCCGGGTGATGAAAACGAACACCCAGGATCCCGCGATGCTCACCAGGGCCGAGCAGATGATGCGCGACATGGGGGCAGCCGCATGGTTCATCATCGATGAAACCGAGGAGTTCGAGTTCGCCAAGGGAGCGGATACCAACGGCGAGGTTTACGACAGCCTGATCCGGCTTTGCAACAACGAAATATCCATGCTGATCAGCGGCGCCGTGATTGGCCAGGATACCAAAAATGGCAATGAATCAAAAGAGACGATCTCCGTGGATATGCTCAACAAGCTGATCGGGAGCGATAAGGAGGAGATCACCGCCATCATGAACCAGTCGGTCCTTACAGGGTTGTACCTCATCGGCCTGGTCCCCGATGGCCTTCGGTTCTCCTTCGAGGTGCAGGAAAACATTCCCCAGCTGTGGACCATGACCAAGGAGGCAATGCCTTACATGGAGGTGGATCCTGCGTGGGTGAATGAAAAGTTCGGCATCAAAGTAACCGGGGTTAAAACAACTCAACCGGCTGCTCTTAGTTTTTTCGACTAAGCCCCTTCCGGGGGCTTCACACGGCGCTTTCGGGGCTGTACCATATTGGATGCGATTGCCACAAAAACGTTCAATTGGCGGCTTCCCGTGACGAAAAACCACATTTTAACCGAAAAGTTTATGACAAAGCCACCCGTTATGTCTATACCAAAAAGCGTTACACAGCTGAAATGCTGAATGATGAGCCCATCAGGGAACTGCTGATCGAAACAAACCGGGTCCTCGGCAAGGCAGTCGACAAAGGGCTCAGCGACAACCTCCCGCCTGCCGAAATGGTTGAGAAACTTCGGCATGACGTTTTTGTATTCTCCGCCTGCAAAACACACATCGAACTCAAGGAGCTATCTGCCCGGCTTGTGGATGAAAATGGAAATGTAAGTTCCTGGAACAGGTTTTTGAAGGAAGCCAAAGCATTAGGAAAACTGTACAACGAAAACTACCTGCAGGCCGAATATATATTCGCTACCTCCTCGGCAGAAATGGCCGCCAAATGGGTAGATGTATCGAAGGACGGCGACCGCTATAACCTCCAGTACCGCACTGCCGGCGACGACAGGGTAAGAGACGCGCACACCGCGCTCAGGAATACCACCCTGCCGGCCTCCGATCCCTTCTGGGACAGTTACTACCCTCCCAACGGCTGGCGCTGCCGTTGCACCGCGGTACAGGTGCTGAAAGACAAATACCCGACCGACAACTCAGCCGAAAAGATCAGGCTCGCCGATAAGGTAACCACCCAGATCGACAGCAAGGGCCGCGACCGGGGGGCCATGTTCAGATTCAATCCCGGTAAACAGCAGGTGATCTTCCCGCCGAATCATCCGTACAGAAAGGTGCAGGGAAACATATCTCATATTATTGACTCAATGAAACGCACTGCTGAAAAACATGAATCTGAAATTGATCCATCAAAAAAAACCAGAGCTCAACAAGAATTAGTGTCCTGGTTCAAGTCAAATTTGCCTTTTAAAGAAGTTGGAAAATCTCAGGCCAGAAGATTTGAAATAACGCGTGAGGATATTGATCAGCCAATCATTATAAACAAAAGGTTTTATGAAGAGGTAATTTCACACCATCAGGATGATGCTAACTACCTTTTAAGATTAAAATTGGCTGGCAAAGCGCACGTTTTTATCAAAGAGGCTATATTTCTGAATAATGAAAAGCCAAAACACCTGGGAGATGCTATCCGGTTTAAGGTATACCAGTTACAAATTGATAACAAGGTTATCGAAATGAAGTGTAAAGAAAACAGGGATGGGATATTTCTATACTATATGAGAGTAAAATGAAAAATGGCCCTGGCGTCGCCCTCACAGTGTGCTTTCGCTGAGTGATAACTTCCATGGCCATTTTCGGATTACAAATATACAACAATTAAACCCGATTTCGACATATGGCCCACGATTTTTTTAAAAATTTTCTCTCCGACCTGAAAGTCGACCTCCTGGACGAGTTCGATCGCAACTTTGAACGCAAGGCTTTTTTCGATCGTTCCTGGCCTAAGGTGCGCTTTCCAAACCGTCGTGGCTCCATGATGATGCGAACCGGATCGCTGCGGCGAAGCATCCGGGCATCGGCTGCCGGGCAGGCCATCCGGTTCTATTCATCGCTGCCGTATGCTGTGCTTCACAACGAAGGGGGAGAGGTAACGGTAACCGCCAAAATGAAACGGTTCTTCTGGGCCATGTACTACAAGAGCAGCGGCGCAGCATCCAAAGCAAAAGGCCAGGGTAAAGGAAGGTACTCCGCCGAGGCCGAAGCCTGGAAAGCCATGGCCCTGAAAAAAGTGGGCAGCCGGATCCGCATCGACCAGCGCCAGTTCATCGGTCCGCACCGGCAGGTGGATGATTGTGTGGAAAGGGTATTCTACAAGTCAATGAAAGAGTTTGAGGAGTTTCTTTATAATCAGCTGAAAAAATGAAAACCGTTATTTCCGACATCAAAAGCCGGCTGCTCGACAAAGTCGCGGCATTAAAGTATATTAACGAGGACTGGGGACAACTCGATTACTTCAACCCCAACCAGCCGGTGAAATGGCCCTGTGTATTAATCGACCTCGATCAGGCGCCCTGGAGCAACCAGGGAAGCCTGGTGCAAATCGGACTGGTTTCCATATCCATCAGGGTGGCCGACATGAAGCTTTCCAATACCAACGTGAAGGCTCCTTCGGGGCAGCTGGCCAAAGCTGACGGGATATGGGACCTGATGATCTCCATTCACCAGGCACTGCACGGGTGGACCGGCGACTCGATGAATGGACCTCTCACCCGCACCCTCACCCGAAAGGTAAACCGCGATGATGGGATCCGTGAATTTGAAATGATCTTTTCGGTTCAGGTGATTGACGACTCGGCAAAACCGGTAATGGATACCGTTGAAGCAACGCCAAAGCTAAAAGTTGTACCCTTATCTATGCAGGAAAAATGCTGCTGATGAGATACTCAAGACCAAGTTTGCGCAGATGTCCTTTGGCTGTCAGAATTGAAATATCATCATCAGTAGTATCGATGGCAACGTGTTTTCCGCTTAATCCCTGATAATGACGAATATGTATGCCGTCAATACAATCGTTGTGGAGAAATATAACTCCCGGAATGCTTTCAATGATCTCGATGAACAGGTTGGTATCGTACATAGGCCTGTTACGCAACTGCAAGCTTCATTTCCAACTGTTTATTCGATGTTTGGGCATTGTCCCATGCCACGCCAAGAGGCATTGGGCCAGGTTTAAATTTTGCTTTTATCAGCTTATTATTCACCAGATCACGCATTGTGAGCATATCATTGTGGGATTTGAACCCCAGCTTATGGAGCTCGAGTGCAAGTGATTTTAACTTATTTTTCTCAGTATGAATCAGAAAATGATCGAAGGTGGATTTTACCAGTGTTGCTGCTTTTTTATCAATTGCAGATTCATCTTTCGCAGAAAACACTATATCAAATCCTGGTATTATACAGGAGAAGATACCCTGTTCAACATGCATTAAGATGGCATATTGAATGTTTACATCAATTTCGTCCGGACCAACCGGATTGATGGTGACTGATGTGTTGAATGCACTCATGGTGTTTTTTATTTCGTAGCAAAATTATAACAAAAAGTAAGATTGTTAATAATTTATTTGCAAATATTTCAATAAACAAAAAACCCCGGTCTCCCGGGGTTTTTCGTCAGGCCTATTTCATCAGGCCGGCCTGCATCTTCGCGGCCTGCTCCTCGTCGGGCAGCATGTCGAGCAACAGCAAACATGCCTGGTGAACATCGAACGGATCCGCGGGGTTCTGCTCGTTCTGGTTCGACATCAGCGAAAGGATCGCCCGCATCGTGGCCATCCAGTCGTCCATCGATCCCGTACGGGTGATCGTGTAGCGTAGGTTACCGGTGAACTGGATCATGATTGACCTCCTTCCCTGAATAGCTGAAGCTGCATCTTCAATCGTGATTCAATGTACAAACTTCTTCTGTACTGGAGTCGGATCCTTTCGTCTCTTAACCTTGCGAGGTTGATTATATAATCGGCGTACCTTTCGCTTACAACCAACATAAATGAACCATGTTTGTCATAGTGACGATAAAATTCCTGTGGATTTTTGCGCCAACGATGAGCCATGCAACTGCTGCGAACCGAAAGACCGCATTTTAAAAGCAGTTGCTTGTAATGATAATACCTTGTTCCGTCGAGGTCAATTGAAAATATTCCGTGTGTTTCAGGCCTGTTTATCTCGAATGATCCTGTTTTCCGAAGAG
>CAYWHQ010000024.1:4300-13812 GCA_964457665.1 uncultured Prolixibacteraceae bacterium
CGGAACTTCTTTGCCTGGGGTTTATCTGAACGAAGGATAAGGCTGAATAACCCAGACTCGTTCACAAACCAGGTTTTCCCTTGACGACCTAAGTTAAACTTAGACCGTTCGTCCGAATCGAGTCGTAAAATTACGACTGTTGGATTTGTCAAGTTCAAAATGCTGCATACGTCTGTAGCAGCAAACCAAGGTTTATCATCCTGAATAATTGATCTCAGCGTATTTGACTCGCCGTAGCTGAATTCGGTGGGCAGATTACTGCCATGCTCATTCTGTTGTAGCATAACTTATGAGTTTTGATGATAAAAAATAGACCGGTCACTGCTACAACATCCATTGCGGGGCAATGAAAGAGCTCGGGACTTGCACCCGTATGCCGGCCTTTTCTTGTTTCGTCTTTGGGATATTGCCCCATTGGAATAGATGTTATAGCAGGGCAAATATACAACAGAATTTCTCATATCGTGAAAGGTTGGTTAAATTTTGTTAACAGGGGGTTGTTGAATCGCCTATTTGCTTTGACGACCGGAAAAGTTTTCCGGTCGTCGGTTCATTGGGATTTCCCGCCTGCCTTCTTTTCATCTTCCTTTAAAAGCTTTGTAACCGGCGTTGAAAGGTACTTGTACAGGGTGGTCATGCTGATGCGGTACCTGGGGTAAATGAAGGTGCGGTAAACGTAGGCGGTTGAAATACCCGGTTTTTTCTCCTGGAGGTAGAGATCGAGCACATCTTTCATGAAGAGCAGTTTGTTTTTTCGGTTGTATGACATGGCTTATGCGGTTTGATGATCAATCTGACGAATAAGATCTCCACGGAGAATACTTTCGTAAACGCCCATTTCGATGTAATAAGGAAAATCGAGCATTTCAAGCAGGGCATGGCCAACCGAAATGTCGACACTGAAGGCAACCTCCGGGGTGCGCCGGAGCTGGTGCGATCTCAGCCTCTCGTAAAGCTTGAGGATCCTGAAAAAAGTACTTTTATCCTGCAGTTCAACCAGGCTGCAGTGGGTCATGTAGAGCTGGATCATCAGCAGAAACGAATTGAACTGCTCCCGGGAGATCCGGATATGGATCTTGCGCATGAGCATCTGTACTTCCATAAGCCGGCCCTTATCAACGGGGTTGATCAGTTGTTCCATAATTCAGCGCTTAAATAGGTTTCAGCATACTTTTTTGCCATGCCCGGTATAATGTTCCGCTCGTACTGCGTAATGAAGCTGTAGGCTTTGAACCGGTCCGTGGCGCCCATCTTGTTCCATTTTGCCTGAGCCTTTTTTTTGCTGGATCGGATCTTCTCGTCATACCGGTTCCAGAACTGATCGAAGGTGACCTCCTGTTTGATACTGGTCAGCTTCGCGGTGGGCGATTCGCCAAGGATGGAGTTGATGGAGGTAAGGAATTTCGGCAGTTTTCCGGCCAGCCATATCTTCTGCTGATCGGTCAGTACTGCACGGGAGGTATCATAACCGGTCAGGATCCCATTATCATCGAAGGTCAGCAGTACTTCGCCCTCGAAATGGCTGCTGGTGAGTGAATAGATTTCGTTCATCGCAGTACCTCCTTTGTCATACGCTCGAACTGAACAACCAGTTTCTGCAGCTCGTTATAGGTGTAATCGTTCAGCGGCTTGTGCTCGTAACCGGTTTTGAGCAGCCACGCGTTCAGCCTTTCAAAGTCAACCACATGGCGGCCTTTTTTCTCATCTAACCGGGTCCATCCGATCAGGTAACACATCGAGAGTATCCTGCGCCGCATCTGCTGCCCACGGTAATCGACTCCCGAACGCGTTTCCGGTGTTCCGGGTTTGGGCATTTGTTCCAGGTGCCGGATCAGTTCATGGATCTCGAGGTCGCTCAGATCTGAAGAGTTCTCGGTGCGTCCACCGGAAAAGGAATACACCAGGGCATGACGGTGATTCCCTGTTCCGGTGTCGCGGAGCAACCTGTACAACCTCCTGTGCCGGCTGATGGAGTGGTTCATGTTTAAAGGCTCAGGGGTGATTCAATGTCAATAACCGCATCCTGATCCAGGGTGAACCGGCCTCCGATGTAGGGATGGAGCAGGAACCTCAGTCCCATGTACCGCCTGCAGGGGATCATGTGCGACTGAGCGATGCCATTGCCCCACACGGCAATGTAGTAGTAGTGCTTCATTTTACCGTCGATTTTACGGATGTAATGGGCAATCTGGCCATTATACCAGGTATCGGGGCGGATGTCGCATAACGGTTTTTTAAGATCCGCATTCTCCTGGGGCGATACCCCGCCCACGTAGCAATACATGCCGATGGTGAGGGTGTCCTTCGCGAAGCAACCGAATACCAGCCTGCAGCTGTTGCGATGCCCCCAGGGCTCCGCGATGCCGAATATCTTGCTCCACCCGTTTACCACCCCGGCAGGATCGTACATACAGGAACTTCCGACCCGGAAGCTGAAGTTTATCCCACGGCGAAACAGAAGTCTTTGCCCGAGGAGTTTATCCGCATAGTGCCTGCCGGCTTTGATGATAAATTTCATGGTTCAAAGTGTTATTGGATTCAAGACGTATATTCTTCGTGAAGATTTCCTGATTTTTCTTGACCATGAGCACGAATTGCCTCAGATCCCGGTCGGTCAGCATATCGTTCTCAACGGTTTTAGCCGAGTGTATCACGGTGGCATGGTCCTTGCGGAAATATTCGCCGATGGCGAGGGTGGTAAAACCGTACCACTTGAGCAGATGCATGACTACCTGCCGCTTGCGTACAACCTCCCTGAGCCTTGTATTGGCCCTGAGGGTTTCGACGTTATCGATCTCCATCTCCTGCAATAGCAGGTGTACTGTTTCGTCAATAGTCCTTCTGGATAATATCAGTCCGGGGAGGACATAAGGGCTTACCCTTTCTTCTTTATTCATATAAATGTGTTGTTAAATCTCTGAATACCTCAAGGAACAATTGCTTCTGAATCTCCGGAAGAAATGTATTGTAATGGGAACCATCCATCACGTACTTCCATTCCCACTCGAGCGCGAAAGCGTCAGCATCCAGCACCGCCTGATGGTACGGGTACTGAAACCCGAACTTCGCCGCGATGATTGCTGAAAGACGATCCTCAGCCTGACGATATCCGGTAATCTGATTCTTTACCGGCGAGGGAATATCGAGCAGGTAGGCCTCGGTGGCATCGTGCAGCAGCCCGGCCAGCTGTTGCGATTTTTCCTGTATCGCGCTGCTTACAAACAACGAATGCTGAGCCACAGAGTAGAAGCCTTTAGTATGTCCGCCAAACCGGCACTGGTGACTTAATGCATGGGCAATGTCAACAATGTCGATCAGGGCCGGATCCGGATCCAGCGGATTGATCATTTTGCCGGTAAATGTCCGGATGCACCTGGTGTCGAATAACATGCTCATGCGAATGATGGTTTTATATCTGGACGGGGCATCGGGCGTGGATCCTGTTTGCGGATTTTATCCAGCTTCTTTGTTAAAGTATCGCCATCTGCCGGCGCCTTTGCTGCTTTCCTCTGCATACGTGCCTTTTCCTGATTCTCCCGCGTTTTGATCATGCGGCATATGGGGCATCGTTTCTGCACGTTGGAGGTCTTCTGGTATTCCTTGCCACAGGTATCGCATACGCCAGTCACGTTGGCCGGCCTGCGTTTAACATGAGGTTTTTCGGGCTGATGGATCGGTTCTTCCTTCCAGGTAAATTCAGTTTGTTGCGGGATCACCCCCAGCAGGGAGCGGATCTCCTCAACGGTTCCTTTGATTATCAATTCTGCTTCCATACCCGTTGTTTTATAATGCTGAAAAGTTCAGTTCAACAGATTTGTAACTGCCGTCCTGCTGCTTTTCGCTGACCCTGAAATAGGTCTTCGATCCGGGCCGGGTGATCCCGTTCTCAAGGATGTCAAGAGCATCCTGAAAGAGCCTGTTGGTGATCTTAACCCGGTATTTCATCAGCGCGAAAACCTTCTTGGCGTCGATCTTGCCGCGGGTGGTCGAGAAGGCATCAATCACCAGGTCCTTGACGAACTCGGCCTTGCTGTCGAGGTTCTCGCTCAGGAACTGGTCCAGTTTCTCCTTTGCTGCCCTGATGGCCAGATCGTCGAAGTCAATCCGGTCGTTGATGCTCACCTCAACACGGATCGACCGGTCGAAGTTGTACCAGGTATAATTGCCTTTGCCTTTGCCGTTGCCATTGGCTTTGAACTCCTCCATGGCTTTGCGGAATACCTCCTGACAGATTTTGTCAATCTTTTCGTGGAAGTCTTTCAATCGCTTGTTCAATTGAACAGCTTCACGCAAAAGCGTTGCGGCGCCGCGTTCCTTCAGCCTTGTTCCGGCTGAGATGTATTCAACCGGTACTTGTTTCCCGGTTTCATCTACCCATACTTTGTTTTCAAGTTTCTGTATCATGACGTGTTTTTATTGATTAACAATTTTTTGAAGTATTTGCTGACACGAGCGGTTGTACGCGTCGTGAATTTTATCGAATATGATATCATCGGGGAATACGTCGATCGAACGGTGTATTGCTTCGTAGGCATCGAAAAGCTGATCCTTCACCTGGTCATTACCCATGTAACCGGAATACTTATGCCAGTACACCTCGTCGACCAGCATCCATTGCTGTCGCCACCAGCTCCAGAATAGCGGTTCCCTGAGCCAGAGGGTAAGCCATTCCTCCCCCATATTGCGGCTCTTCATGTATTCAACCGCCTGATCGAATACCATGCAGTTCATCTGCTGTTCGGATATGCCCGCCAGCATCATGACCTTTTCACGGATCGCGCTGCAGCGGTCATTGTTCTGATCCCGGAGTGTCTTCATTGCTGTTGGTTTTTGGTAATGTATGATTGAGCGCTCCCTCCTTCCAGATGACAAAGGGTTCGCCGCCTCCATAACGCGACTTGGGGTAGGCCGTGTAACCGTCCACCCAGATCTTCACGTTTGCATCGAACCTGATGCTACGGGCAACACGGCCGGCCGGATGCGACCCCTCGGCATGGCTGATCAAAATGAACATCTTGCCCCGGAAGGTCTCCTTGAGGTTCTTGTATTCATTATAGGTGAGTCCGGTATACTGGATCGAATCTATAATGATCACATCAGGGCTCTTTTTCTTCGACAGCCGGGAGATCAGATCCGCGATAGGCTCTTTGTCGAGCAGTACGAACCTGCGCGATACCTCAAGGATGTTGCAGTCGAGCATCGCCAGACGGAAGGATTCACTTACTCCCTCCTCAAGGCTGTTGTAGGCTACGCGGCATCCCATGCCTGCAAGGTATTTCGCAAGCTGAAGGGCGAAACGGGTTTTCCCGTTCCCGCTGTTCCCCCAGATGATCCACACCCCGGAGGCCTCAGGGCTGCCTACTGCCGACAACCAGTTTCCGTCAAAGTCCAGTGTGCGGATCTTCGTTTTGAAGAATTGCCTGACCGACACGGCCCGCCGCTCTTCGGGTGACTTCCTCACACGCTTTACCTTCTTTTCGGTCGACTCTTCCATATCAGGCTATCTTGCGAAGTTCATCCTGGATGCGGCGCATTGAAAAGTCGCTGCTCACGATCAGCTTCTGGATATCGATTTCCCGGTTTGTATTAGCACGGATGATCATCGCGGCCTGGATGCTTTTGAACTTGCGGATCTCATCAGCTCCATCGGGCGTCGCTTTCTGATACCGGCTGCCATAACGGCTGAAAAGTTCGGCATAACCTACCTTCTTGTGATCCATTGACCTGCGGATCTTCTCCTTGAGTCCGTCTGCCCCCATCATGTACCAACCCACACACCTTTCGGTGGCATTCCAGAGCGCCTTGAGCTCCAAAAAAGCAGGGTAGTCAAGATCCCCGGCTTCATCCAGGATAATTAACGGGGTGGGCAGAGACCGCAGATAAAACACCAAATCTGCAAATACATCGCTGTATCGTCCCGTGTGCCCAACCCCGAATTCCTTGGCAATGAAGCGAAGGAGTTTCTGTTTGGTCTTCACCAGCGAACAGTCAACATACACGGTGTTTTTGTTGCTTCTTGCATAGGCCCTGGCCGTAAACGTTTTCCCGATGTCGGGGATGTCGCACAATAGCCGGCTGGATGCGTTCTGCTGGCAAAATGAGAGCTGATTGGTAATGAACTCAAATACTGGTGTACGGGCAATGTTCCATTGCGGAGTGTTGCCAATTGGGATTTCAAGCCGGCGTGCCAGCGAAACCCAGTTCTGATCCGACAGTACCCGTTCGGTTTCCCCGTTCTTGATGCGGGAGTACTGCGCGTTGTTAATGCCCAGCGAAACGGCAAACTTGGCGTCGCTTCCGGCAAAATTGCTGCGTCTCTCGGCCAGTGCCGAGATGATGCTCTTTTTGATTTCGTTTGTAATCATGGTTTTTTGGTGTTTTAGTGGTGTTTTAATACTTTTGACAAAAAATTACAATGCTTTTTAAAGCACGGATTTCTATATACTTTCCATCGCTCGACGGACAAAAGGATCTTGATCAAGCAATGAAATTTGATGAGAGATTTGTTCTTCTGACCAGTAAGATTCTTTATGTTGATTGTAAATCCGACATTTTTGTTTACCATCCTGACGAAGCATCCGAAGCATCCGGGTATAAGCAGTACGGAGTTTATTTTTTACTTGAAAAGGAAGTAAAGCAGAAAAGAAATTATTATAACCTCGCGAAAATCTATGACGGTTTGACGTCATATCTGGATTCATTACGCCCGGGTTTTGATCATGCTGAATTTGATTTTGAATAGTTTTCATATCATGTGTTTTAATAATGATTTTATAGCTGCTGAAATGCAATCTCTTTGTAATTGATACGCTTCGACTCCTCGAGCCACTGCTCAAGCTGCAGATTCTCATCCACGGGTTCCGGCAGATAAACAATCTCCACGGTTTCGGGGGCCTGCGATACCAGATCCGGATCAATCACTTCAATGTGCTTCGTTACATGCTCCTCCATGGCCTTGCGCTCCAGTGCGAAGTAGTGCGAATTACGCTTGCTGCGCTCCAGACGGATCTGTTCATCCTCATCGGTACGCTCGAGCTGCGATTTCTGGTACTTCTGGATCTTCGTTGCCCGGGAGATGAAGGTATCGTCCTGGTACAGGTAAACCTCCCCGATCGATCCGTCCCTGGCCGGCAGGTAACATGCCTGCACCTTGTAATTGTTCGGTTTCAGGCGGCGCAGTGCTTCAAAGTTGTCGATCGCGTACTTTTCATACTGAACGGTCACAAAATCCTGATTACGGATGCTCGTTTCAGTGACCAGCCCCATGTTTTTGAACAGCTTGTACTTCAGCGGACGTCCGAGATCCGGATGCATGTTCTGCTGAAGAACCTCCCAGCGTGTTTTTCCGGGGAACCGTTTCTGGTTTGGATGCAATGAATGGTTCCAGATGTGAATATCCTCCAGCGCTTCGGCCACCAGCTGATCGTATGGCAACCATGCTTCCCGGTACTCCTCCTGCTTATCGTCGCTTTTAATCTTGTATGCTCCCTTAAGATAGAATCGGCCGATCTTCTGATGCCTGCGTTTTTCCACCTGGTACTTCAGCCGGCGCCAGATGTTCTCCATGTACTTGCTCCGGCCAACGCCCGGCTGACCGAAGGATACGAACGCGAACATATCTCTGAGCTGAGCCTCGATATTGCGCATAAGGTGGTTCTCACACTCCAGTTCTGCCGGCCACATCAGCCCGTTATCATCCAGGGTGTGGTAGATCTCCCGGAAGCACCTCAGCACCATGTCGACAGTGGGAATATTCTGGCTGAAAACCACCCCAAGGATCACCTCGCTCATGATATCGGCTCCGGCGTACACGTGTACCCGTTTCCCCTCGGTGGTGCGCCGCGGGAGGTCCCGGTCGTCCATGGTGATCATCGACAGGGCCCATTCAGGATTCTTCCGGTGATCGTATGGGCAGTTCTGGGTGATATGGTCGATGCGGTTCGATCGCCTCTTCTGGATCACCGCCTTGTATTTCGGATCGTGGATAATATTGTACACGGTACTCTTCGAGATGACCGTGTACATCCCTTTTGCTTCATCGAAAAATTCATCCCGGTCGTAGATGGTCCCGGTATCCTTGTCAACAATCATCTTCTGCCCGGCGATGAACTGCAGGTAATCATCGTACACCCATTCCCCGAACGGGATATTCTGCTGGCAATAGAGCGACACGATCAGGTTGTCGACGGCCTGCGTGCGCTTTGACGCGTTGTTGTTGCCCCGGCCTTTGTGGATCAGTTCAGGATATCCCTGCGCGGCGTACCTCGTATACTTTTCCTTCAGGCGCATGGGGTGCGATGGCAGGGAGTGGGGGTACCGGACCGTGTCGAGGCTGTTGACTGAATCGCTTACCATGTTCCATATTCCCGTTACCTTGCTGGAGATGCTGCGGGCCTTGCCCACCCGCTCGGTAACGAACCTGCCCACGGCATTCAGCACCATCGCGTTGGCGATGTACTCTGGCTGCCGGTCTCCGAGCGACTTGCCGTCGTCGGTCATGTAATCGGCGAAAAATTTCCCGGCGTTGTAGTCGGGTTCGATGTACCTCTCGAGCTGGTTCACCCGGATGTGCTTTTCCACATCGCCATACCGCTCCACGATCCGCTGCTTGATGTCGCCGCGCAGCAGCTTGTAGCTGAGCAGCGCCGGACACCCGGTGCGCCCCCTGCGCACCCGCACGTGCGGGTACCTGTTTACAAAGTGATCGTAAGCAGCTTTTGTCATGATGGGCGGATCACCTGATAAAAGGTCCGGGGCCGCGATGCACAGGATGTTATTGTAGTATTCCATGGGCGCTTTTTGTTCCCGGGGGCTGATTCGATCCAGCCGCTCTTGCTTTTCCCCGGGAGGTTGCTTACATTTGGGGTGTCAAACCTTTAAATGAAGCAGTATGGTACGAACCGCGAGTACAACAGATGCTCAATATTTTGAGCTGAAAGCAAGGGTTAAATCCCTTGAAGAAACCCTCCTGGCATACATTGAGTTCAAGGAGGATCAAGCAATTGCCAAGGGTTTCCGTCTCAAACACTACCAGAGGTATTTGGAGTCTCTGAATTCTTCGATTCATCTGATTGAGGATGCTGGTTTACGGTTGAAGATTCAGGAGATTCTTCAGTTTGATCTGGATCGGGCACAGCGTGAGATTTATCTCCTGGAGAGGAGCCTTGATCCAGAGCATCAGGGTTAACTCCGTAGTGCCTGAGGATCTGGTTCGCGATATAGGTTCGTTTTGGCCAGCCCGGCAAACGCCTGTGATAAAATGTTTGCTCCACGAATGCTTCTGCTGAATGCAGGGCAAGTGAGGATATTGCCATAAGCTTTTCAATCGGGGAAATTTCCATTTCGGTAATTTCACGGATGAATTTTAAGATCATTTCATGTTCCGATTTGATCTTTTCTTCAGTCAGTCCTTCATACATACTGTTTTGTTTTAGGGGTTATTACTTGGTGGAATTATGGTTAAACCGAATCCTTTACCTGCGGGCATCTGGTTCTTGAGAAACTCATATTGT
>CAYWHQ010000025.1:0-7270 GCA_964457665.1 uncultured Prolixibacteraceae bacterium
TATCTTGCATAATATCTGAATCTCCAGGTAATGTTACGAAGACTGCGCGTCATTACCCTGCTGCTTCTCCTGCCGGGAATCCCCGGAAGGACCCAGGAGTCGCTTTTCACACGGTATACGATTGATGCCGGGCTTTCGCAAAGCGTGGCAAACTGCGTTCATCAGGACAGGGAAGGTTTTATCTGGATCGGGACACAAAACGGACTGAACCTATTCAATGGCTATACCTTTGAGGTTTTTCAAAGCAAACCATCTGACACCAATACGCTGTCGAACAACTGGATCTATTCGATTGATGAGGACCGGGACGGGAATCTGTGGATCGGTACCAAGCAGGGATTAAATCAGTATATAAGGAAGGAGAAGCGTTTCAGGAGATTCACCTGGCAGGTGGATCATCCCGGCAATATCACGGAACTTGTATATGATGCAAAAGTGGGGCGGACAGGGAAGATACTGATAAATACCCCTCCGGTTCTGACTCTTTTCGATCCCGTTTCAGGATCCTTTGAACATTATTTCAGTGATCTGACCTACGAAAGGGCGGTCATCGACAACAGTATCCCCTTGCTGGAAGACCGTCATGGCAGGATCTGGACGGGTTCAATGTACGGGCTGGCCTGTTTCGACCAGGCCTCGCGCACCTTCATTCCTTTCAGGCAGGATAAGAAGAAACGTACATCTTTTGACCGGCATATGATCACCGCCTTGTATGAATCGGATGATGGCGTCATCTGGTGTGGTACATCCGACGGTATCCTCACCATCCACCCGGAGAAACTGATCCATCAGCAGTTTTTTGCTTTTTCCGCAGCCTCCCCCACTGCTGTGCCAGGCATCATCCGGGCCATCACCAGCGATAATAAAGGCGGCTTCTGGATCGGTACCGAAGGGGACGGCCTCCTGCGTCTCCTGCCTGACGGTCCAAACAAATGGGTGCTGACCAAATACACCCATGAAGATCACTCCATCGGTCATAATATCGTTCTATCCCTGCTGGTTGACCGCAGCGAAAACCTTTGGCTGGGAACACTCGACGGGGTAAGCAAGACTGATCTGAAAAAGCCGAAATTCAATCTTTACCGTACCTCCCATACTCCAACTCCCATCAACCTGCTTGGCAACGTAATCGCATCTGTTCATAAAGATACTACCGGACTCGTTTGGGTGGGAAACTGGGGGCAGGGTTTAAACATCGTGAACCGGAATACCGGCAAGGTTGAACATTATGCTTCCCGTTTCCCGGGGAAACATCACCTGCCCAACGATTTTGTGCATGTCATTTTCCGCGACAACCAGCAAAATATCTGGGTCGGGACCCGAAATGGCATCCTGGTCTTCGACCGGCAATCAGGTCGGTTCGTACCGCTTCATATCGTTTTCGGTCATCAAAATACTCCACGTTTCGACCGTATGAGAATATTCAAGGTCATTCAAACCCGCGATGGTGGTTTTTGGGTGGCTACCCATGGCGGGGCCTGGTATTTCAGAAACGACCGCAGAGATCTGAGGCATTTTTCGGTCGAAGGAGAGCCTTCCCGGAAACTGAGCGGGAACCTTGTGTACGATCTGATAGAGGACCGCGAAGGATTGATCTGGTTTGCCACACTGGGCGGGCTGGATATCTTTCATCCCGTTACAGGTACGATCACCCATCTCCGGAATCAGCCCGAAAATCCCAATTCTCTTTGCGATAATTTTGTGACGGCGCTCTGCGAAGACCGCAGCGGTGATATCTGGGTTGGTACCAATTCAGGTCTGAACCGTTTCAGCAAGTCCGACTCTGCTTTCCGTTACTTCACCAGGGAAGATGGATTTCCAAGTAATCTGGTCTATGCCATTGTCCGCGATCAGCAGGACAATGTCTGGTTTGCAACCAATAACGGCCTTTGCCGTTATGACACGACCAACGGGAGGTTCCGGACCTACACGGTGGCCGAAGGACTGCAGAGCAGGGAATTTAACCTGCATGCTTCTGTTTGCAGCTTCGACGGGGAGGTGTTCTGCGGAGGGATGAACGGATTCAACGCGTTTTATCCCGATTCCCTTACCGACAATCCATACCTTCCGGCTATTGTGCTAACATCCTGCTACCGTACTGCAAGGGGAGAAAGAATCAACCTGGATATTAGCGCCGGGCAGGTGGTGCTTCCTTACGATAATCCTACCCTCACAATCGAATTTGCCGCACTGGAATATACCCAACCGGAGAGAAATCAGTTTGCATACAAACTGGAGGGGATCTCCGAAGAGTGGATCAGCACGGGAACCAGGCATTTTGTCGTTTTCTCCGGACTACCTCCCGGAGATTATATTTTTAGTGTAAAAGGCAGCAACAACGATGGATTATGGAACGAATCGGCCTCGTCGCTGCAGATTGTCATCCGGCCACCCTGGTGGCGAAGCACCTGGGCGCTGGTGGCATACCTGCTGCTGGCAGCCGCATTTATTTTGCTGTATATCAGAATACGGGAGAGAAACCTTGTCCGGGAACGCGACCTGCTGGAGGAGAAGGTCCGCCTCAGAACACTCAAGATCGAGGATCAGAACCAACAGCTCTCCGATCTGAACAGTACCAAGGACAAGTTTTTTTCGATCATTGCGCACGATCTGCGGAATCCTTTCAATACCATCCTTGGTCTCACGGAGATGACCCTGGGGAATCTGGTGTCACAGGACCTGGAAAAAACAAGGAAAGCCCTGACTGATATCCGGGATACCTCACGACATGCCTTCGACCTGCTGCAAAACCTGCTGATATGGGCACGGTCACAGACCAACTCCCTCGAATTCAACCCGGTCAGTGTCGATCTTGCCGAGCGGATATATGAGAATATCAGTCTGGTCAAAACTCAGGCAGGCCGGAAAGAGATAACCATTGAATTTGAGCAGAAGGAACCTCTCTTTATCACCGCTGATCTGCGTATGATCGATACGGTGATCCGGAACCTGCTGACCAACGCCATAAAATTTACCGGCAAACAGGGACGAATTGCTATACGGACAAATCTCTCCGATGATGTCTGTCAGGTCACTGTTTCGGACAATGGTATCGGTATTGCCCAGGAAAACATCCCGAAACTGTTCCGCCTCGACAGCAAATATACCCGCAAAGGAACTGATCAGGAGAAAGGTTCAGGGTTGGGTCTGATCCTTTGCCGTGAATTCATTGAGAAACACCACGGAACGATCCACCTCGAGAGCGAACAGGGAAAAGGCAGCAGCATTACTTTTACCCTTCCGCGGTAAAAAAAAGGGTTGGCAAATGCCAACCCCCGCTGTTTCCGTGGCATCGACTGGAATCGAACCAGTGACACAAGGATTTTCAGTCCTCTGCTCTACCATCTGAGCTACGACGCCTGGAAAAGGACTGCAAAAATACAAAGAGAATTTTAAAAAGCAATACTTTTGCCCCATGTTTTTAATCCTTGACTTCGGCAATACCAACAAAAAGCTGGCCCTTTACAGCGGGGGACGACTAAGGAAGCTGGTTCAATTCAGACGGATCGGTTTGCGGGAGGTCAAAGCATTTGTAAGGGCGCATCCGGGAATCAGGGCTGCCATTCTCTCCTCTGTCATTCACCATTCCAGCTCCATCAATGATTTTCTCGGTAAATCCTTCTTCTTTCTGGAATTGACACACCAGACATCCGTTCCTGTCAGGAACCAGTATAACACACCCCTGACCCTTGGAAAGGACCGCCTTGCCGCCGCTGTAGCCGGAGCCTCCCTTTACCCGGAATCCAACGTTCTGGTAATCAACTGCGGAACCTGTATCACGTATGATATTGTTGACTCCACGGGTACATACCTTGGAGGAGCCATCTCTCCCGGCGTTGCCATGCGTCTGAAGGCGCTTCATACTTTTACGGGAAAACTGCCGTTAATAGAGATGACCGCGCGACGGTATACCACCGGCCGTCACACCAGGGGTTCCATACTGTCGGGATGTATGACCGGTGCGGTAGCTGAAACCGACGGGATGATTGACCTTTTCAGGGAGGAGTACCCGGAATTGAAGGTGATTCTGAGCGGAGGTAACATAAATTATTTTGCCGGACGGTTAAAAAATAGCATCTTTGCACAGCCAAACATTGTTCTTAACGGGCTCTATCAGATCCTTCGCTTCAATGTCAGTCAATAAAGCCATCAGGCGGTTACTCGTACCGGTATTCCTTCTCCTGCTGATCTGCAATGTTCAGGCACAGATCAGGATCGCATCACCCTATTCCCGATTCGGCCTTGGCGATATCAGCGAAAATAATAATGCCTGGAACTTTTCGATGGGGCAGACAGCATACACCTTCAGCAGTTCACACCACATCAATTTCAACAATCCGGCTACTTATGCCGCTTTCGACTCCTCATCGTTCGTCTTTGAGGGGGGCTTCAATGCTGAGATCGTAACCCTTACTTCCGACTTTCAGAAAGCCACCCGTAATTATGCCTCCCTGGGATATCTGCTCTTCGGCTTTCCTGTAACCCATTGGTGGAAAACCAGCATTGGCCTGGTCCCCTTCAGTGATGTCGGATATAACGTAATCAATTATGAGGAGTATGCATCGGTGGGGACCGTTTTGCGGCTCTATTCCGGCGCCGGGGGTATCAACCGGCTTTACTGGGGCAATGCTTTCAAAATTTTCCGTGATCTTTCCATTGGATTCAATGCCTCATATCTCTTCGGGAAGATGAGCAGGGAAGCCACCGTCATGTTCCCCGACTCCATCCATTCCATGAACTTCAAAGTGGTCAACGACCTGACCATGAATGACCTGTATCTCGACTTCGGGGTCCTTTACAAAAGAAAGCTCCGGAAGGACCTGTACCTTAACCTGGGCGGTGTGTTTGCCGGATCCAATCTCATGAAGGCGAAAACCAATGTACTGGCCACCACCTTTCTCCTGGGATCAGGTGGCGTGGAATATACCCGGGATACCATTGCCAATGAGGAAAACCTCCGCGGCAATATTAAAATTCCCATGATGGCCGGTGGAGGAATCGGTCTTGAGATGACTGATAAATTCGTCGTGGGGATCGATTTCAGGTGGCAGAACTGGAAAGAATTCACAGCCTTCGGTTTGACCGATTCGCTGAAAAACAGCTGGAAAATCGCCGCCGGAGGGGAGATCATCCCCGACAATGACAATTATTCCAGTTATTTCAGCAGGGTTCGTTACCGGCTCGGCTTTTTCTATCAGAAAACCTATCTCTACCTGAGGGGCAACCAGCTCAACGAGTATGCTTTTTCCGCCGGCCTTGGATTGCCACTGAAAGGTATGAAAACAGCCCTCAGTATTGGAGCCCAGATTGGTGTCAGGGGAACCACTGAGCAAAATCTGATCCAGGAGACATATTTCCGCTTCGTCCTCGGCTTTTCGATTTACGAACGATGGTTTATAAAACGTAAGTACCATTAACGGTGAATCCTACCTGCCTGCGGATTACTTCTTTTTTGATCCTCCTCCTTTCCTTTGCAGGATGCAGCGGGACCGACACCTTGGTGCCAGCAGAGTCTCCCGGATCCGACGAACCATTCATGTCGGCCCGCGATATCGACGTATTGTTCAGCGACAGCGGGAATATCGAGGTTCGGCTTACCAGCCCCTGTCTGAACAAGTATACCGGTCAGGATCCCCGCATGGAATTTCCCGAAGGGTTCATGATCTACACGTTCGGCGACAGCGGGAAGGTTGCTTCCACCATCCGGGGAGACTGGGGCATCCGGCGTGAAAACATCCGGCTCATGGAAGCCAGAGGCAACGTCATTGTCAGAAACGAAATGAAGAACGAACAGCTCCAGACCGAACAACTCACCTGGGACGAACTGAAGCATCTGATTTACACCGATCAGAACGTCAGGATCACCACCCCCGGAAAGATTCTCTACGGACGAGGCCTCGAGGCAGATGAGGGATTCTCCAGTTATATCATCCGGAATCCCAGCGGACAGATGATCGTCAGCCAGGATTCGGTCTGAAGCGCGGAAGAGGAAACTCCCATTTTGTCAATTCAGGAAATTTCAATACTTTTGCACCTCTTTTTAAATCAGATCATGCATGGCTATTATCGGTAAAATCAGAAAGCACTCAGGATTGGCTGTAATCATCATTGGCGTTGCCATTGCTGCTTTTGTTATCGGCGACTTCGGGAAGGCAAATGTGACCCGTACCACGGCGATTGCCGAGGTCGACGGGGAAGACATCCCCTATGCCGACTTCAGCACAAAGGTTGATGAGGCTATCGAAAACCAGAAAAAAAATTCAGGGAACGACCGTATCTCCGACCAGGAGATATACAGTATCAGAGAAAGTGTTTACGAGACCATGGTGAGGGAGATGATCATGTCGAAACAGCTTGGCGAGCTGGGACTGACCGTTTCACCGGAAGAGCTTTTCGACCAGGTCCAGGGAAAAATGCCACACCGGTTCATCCTTCAGTATTTCAAAGACCCCAAGACTGGCATGTACGATCCCGCCATGGTACTGAATTACCTTAAGAACCTCGACCGGATGGAACCCGAAGCCAAAACGCAATGGATAAGTTTTGAAAAAGCCATCAAGGAAGACAGGCTTCAGACCAAATACGGCAACCTGATCGGGAAAGCCTACTATGTTCCCGGCCCCTTCCTGAAAAAAGAATATGAAAATACCACCCGTTATTACAACATCCGTTACGTAGCACCTCCGTTCGCCGGTATCCCCGACAGCCTTGCCGTACCGACAGATGAGGATTTCCGGAAATTCTACGAAAAGAACAAAGGTTATTTTTATCAGGATGATAATTACCGGGAGCTCGATTTTGTGGTGTTCGATGTAGTTGCCTCCGATGACGACCGTAAAAAGATAGCCGACGAAGTACAGTCCCTCTACAAGGATTTTATCCTCAGTTCGGATCCTGTCAGTTTCGCTTTTGCCAATACCGATAAGAAGTACGACAGCATCTTCATGAAAAAGGGAGCGTTGCCCGGAATGATCGATTCGGTAATGTTCGCCTCAGCCCCCGGAACAACGGTTGCGCCATTCGAGTTTAATAATTCCTGGTATATGGCCAAACTCATGGAGATTGGCGAACGTCCCGATTCTATCAGGGGCTCCATGATCCTCGTCAGTTTCGATGGCCTCGGACTTGAAAATGTTAAACGAACCAAAGACCAGGCGAAAGCCAGAGCCGACAGCCTGCTGCCCGTCCTGAAAAAAAATCCCGAACGCTTCACTGAGCTTGCAAGAACTGTTTCTGATTACCCCAGCGCCAAAGAGGATGGCGGTGATCT
>CAYWHQ010000025.1:7280-13713 GCA_964457665.1 uncultured Prolixibacteraceae bacterium
GGGCGACGGCGACCCGAACTTCGCCCTCTTCTTCGATGCCGGCGTCACCATGAAAGTTAACGATGTGAAAATCCTGGAGTCCCGTCTCGGCTATGCCATCTTGAAGGTGGATGAGAAAAAGAGCCCTGAGAACAAAGTTAAGGTGGCCCTGCTCCAGCGCGATATCGAACCAAGCAACAAAACCTTTCAGGAAACCTACCTCCGTGCCAGCACTTTTGCCGGTTCAGTCAAAACCCCGGAATCCTTCGAGAAAGCTGCCATTGATAACGGCCTAAACAAACGTACAGCCCAGAGCGTGCGTGAAATGGACAACAGTGTCATGGGACTCAGCCCGGCCCGTGAACTGGTACGCTGGTCATTCGCCGAAAACACGAAAACAGGTGAGGTTTCACCGGTTTTTGATATGACCGGCAAATACGTGGTTGCGGTGTTGAAAAGCACCTCCGTTAAAGGCGAACAGCCGCTTGACGTGGTAAAACCCAGGATCGAAGCATCGGTCCGGAACGCTAAAAAAATCGAGGTGATGGCCGAAAGGATCAAAGAAGCCATGAACCGCACACAGGACCTCAACATGCTGGCAGGCACCCTGAACGGGAAAGTAGATACAGTAACAGCCACTTTTTCAGGTTACAGCCGTAGTCAGATCAGCAACGAACAGGATGTAATCGGTAAGGTCTTTACCCTTCCCGTCGGGCAGGTAAGCGGACCTTTTATCGGTAACTTCGGCGCCTATATCGTTGTCGTCGACGAGATTTTGGAACCTCCGCAGAAAGAGGACTTCCGGATGGAACGGATGCAGGCTGAACGTAATGTCTCCTCACGTGCCGGAACACAGTCGTACGACGCCCTCGAAAAGGTCACCACGATCAAGGACAACAGGATGATGTTTTATTAACAACCAATACCTATCTGTGAACCAGTATTTTTCTGGTGATCATCCCCGCTTCAGTACTGACCCGGACAAAATATATGCCCGGGTTTATTTTTGAAAGATCCAGCTCCGCCTCACCCCTTCCTTTTATCTCCGAAGACAGGATTCGTGTTCCGAAAAGATTGAACATCTCAACAGCCTCCAATGAGCCCTTTGTTGTAATCTGTAATTTCCAAGCGGCCGGGTTTGGAAAGACGGTTACACGCGTGTATTCAATGGAACCGTCTGATTCAATAAGAATGTTCAGGGTGTCGGAGGAAGGCGATTCACACAAAAACACTCCATTGCCGGAATTGAATACTGCGGTCACAAAATAATTTACCCACCGTGTACATGCATTGCTGAGATCATCCGCATAACCCGGTTCTTGCACAATGCTGTCATTGATCTTCAAAAAAGCCGGATTGCCATCCAGTCCGGTACGGTAAATGTTATATCCGCTGAGGCTTGTGTCACCATTACATTCAGGAACTTTCCAGGAGAGGAATATAACCGGAAGTGACGATCCATAGTCAAGTTCTGTCGGGGCTTTACAGATGGCATAGATATGGATGTTGTCGAGTCCCCAGTGAAAAAGGTTCTCTGAACTCTCACCCGTAGCGGTGAACCTGACCTTCAGCCCCATCCCCAAAGCCCCGCTGATGGAGTATTTGTAATGAGACCAGTCGAAAGAACCGTTGTTTGAAAATTCCGCCAGATCATGCCAGGTATTGTCATAAAGTACTGCAACCTTCATCTTTTCAGTGCCGGTTGTAAAGCGATCCTCAAGCTTCAGGTCGAACTCCAGCCACAGGTCGGCGCACTGCCATGCAGTTGCATCGATGGAGGTGCTTATCATGGCATAGCTGTAACCCGTCCGGAAGGGATTCCAGGAGAAGTCGGCATAGGGCGGGGTTCCGCCGGACTTGGAGTTCTGTATGTTCCAGTTCCCCTGGTCCGGTTCAAAGTCCCACTCATAATATGCAAAGGTTCCACTGTTGAAGTTCTCCAGAAAAGGAAGGATAGGTCCGCAGATGACCGTCACGATCGCATGGTTGGCTAATAGCGATTCATCGGTCTGCCCCGGAAAACCATAGGGAGTAATGTCATACACTGCCAGAATATCATATCCATAGGTACCCGGATTAAGGTCCATGTCATAATATTCCAGCGAATCGGGATCCCCCACGTAATGTATAAAGTCATAATCGCGGAAGATCCTGTATCCGATCAATCCCGGAGGGGTACTTCCGTTATTGTCGGATGGCTTGTTCCAGGTGAGGAAAGCATTGCATTCAATCCCCACTGCCTGGAGGTTGGTGGGTGGGTAGAGGTATTGGGAGGTGACGCTGTCGCAAACCGGAACCGACATTCCATAAGAGATACTGTCCTCTCCATATACAGCGGTAACGCAAAAATAACAGGTTTGTCCGTAAGGCAATATCACCGGGGAAATCTGGACACACGTATCCGGAGTGAATGCACTCGTGGCCATATGGCACCCCACCGTGTAACCTGCCAGGCACTCCGGGGGGCCGCCGCCGGAATCTCTGGCGTGAATTTCTACATTATCCACGGCCCAGTAATTCAGGTCGGAAGTGTTTTCGTTCTGCGCATGGAACCGCACCTTGAAATCCATCTGAGCATATGGGGAAATATCATACCAGTTGGTGGTCCAGGGAATATCGCCATCCTGATTGGTGTAAGTATACAACACGTTCCACTGGGAGCCGTCCCAGATCTCAATGGCCATCTTATTCATGGTATTTGTTCCATAGGTATCCAGGAAGATATCGTACTTCAGCAACACGACAGGGGCGTCCATTGCCCAGAGCTGTTTGCTGGTAAGGTACTGTTCACAATTAGTACAGACTGGCGACCCATTGAAGATGGCTGATGGCGAAGGGTTCCCGATAGCGCTGCTCACCTGCCAGTTCACTCCGCCTGTGACAGTCCATTGATTCTGGGCAAAACCGGAGCTGATCCAATTTTCGGAAAAAATCGTCATATCCAGCCTTGGGGGATCCCAACAGGCCCTCAGGGTCTGGGGATCGATTGTCAGGTTACGGGGCGGTGGGGTGTCGGAATGGGTAATCATGGTGATTGTTGTATCCCCGTTGACAGTTATGTTACTGAGATACACAGGAGAACATCCGAACTGCAGCATAGAGATGTCATAGATTCCTGGCCAGACCCCTGAAATTTGTCCAAATCCATTTGAATCCAGTGTAATGGAATAACTGGTATCGGGATAAGCCTGGTTAGTCAACTGAATAAAACTATTCTCCCCGCAACTACACTGGGTAACCGCCTGGATAGTAACTATTGAGGCAAAGATATTCGAAGGGATACTCCTGTCAGGGGGGACTCTTCGCCCTTCGCTGAACAAGGGGATGACAATCATTGCAATACAAAGCAACAGTTGCCGTAAAACGGATATATATGACATATTGGAGATGAATTGGGTATCCGGGATAAAAGGGCATGGCGAAGATATCGTACCAGCAAATATACGTTAATCTTTCCCGGAATGCAAGGAAAATTATAGGTTCAGGGGGATTTACCTGACGATGGTGTCGAGGATCACAACCTGATGGGTCACCGAGGCCCACTCCTTCCGGCTTTCGGTATAGGCGCGGAGATAAACGTTGTAGGTTCCGGGCCTTGTGTAAAGGTGTGTAGGATCCTTCAGAACCGAGGTGGAATCGTCGCCGAATTTCCAATCCCAGCTGAATGCATCAGTGGAGTGGTTGGTGAAGATCACGTTGCATGGCACCTTGAAGTTGTTGTCGCCGGCAAAGGTGAATACAGCAACAGGAACGGGCTCATTCTTGTAACAGGAGGGAAGAAAAACCGTCAGGAGGAAACAGAAAAAAATGATTCGGAACGGTGACCGGAAAGCTCTCATTCGGCAAGTACAAGAACCTTGTTCGACATAACCTCAACAACACCGCCATTCACCTCGAAAAAGCGGTCCTTTTCTCCCTGGGCGGAAACCTTGATCCGTCCTTTTTTCAGGATGGATATCAACGGCGCATGATCGGTCAGGATCTCAAACGATCCGTCGAGTCCCGGCAACTGGATCAGGTTGACCTGGTCGCCCGTGAACAACACTGTATCCGGCGTAACAATCTCAAGCCTCATGATGACCTCCCTGTTTCAATGTTCAGACAGGGCACAGATCAGCTCTGTGCCATCAGTTTTTTACCCTTCTCGATGGCCTCTTCAATCGTTCCGACCATGTTGAAGGCAGATTCAGGATATTCATCTACCTCCCCGTTCATGATCATATTGAAGCCTTTGATCGTGTCTTCAATATTCACGAAGGTGCCGGGAATACTGGTAAATTGTTCGGCAACGTGGAACGGCTGTGAAAGGAAGCGCTGAACACGCCGTGCCCGGCTGACTACCAGTTTGTCTTCATCTGAAAGTTCATCCATACCAAGAATGGCAATGATATCCTGGAGTTCCTTATACCGCTGCAGGATCTGTTTGACCTGCTGGGCCGTTCTGTAATGCTCTTCCCCAACCACCCCGGGGGTCAGGATCCTGGAGGTTGAATCGAGCGGATCGACCGCCGGGTAGATCCCGAGTTCGGAGATCTTTCGGCTGAGCACGGTGGTGGCATCCAGGTGGGCAAAGGTCGTGGCAGGCGCCGGGTCGGTAAGGTCGTCGGCCGGAACATACACCGCCTGAACGGAGGTAATGGAACCACGTTTGGTGGATGTGATACGCTCCTGCATGATGCCCATTTCGGTCGCCAGGGTAGGCTGATAACCCACGGCCGATGGCATTCGTCCGAGCAGGGCCGAAACTTCCGATCCCGCCTGTGTGAAACGAAAGATGTTGTCGATGAAGAAGAGGATATCGCGTCCGCCCGTCTGTTCGTCGCCATCACGAAAATACTCGGCAAGAGTAAGGCCCGAAAGCGCAACCCTGGCACGGGCTCCCGGGGGTTCATTCATCTGCCCGAAGACCAGTGTGGCCTGCGATTTGAGCAGCTCCTCGCGGTTCACCTTGCTGAGATCCCATCCCCCCTTTTCCATGTCATGAAGAAACTCCTCGCCATACTTGATAACACCCGATTCGATCATCTCCCTGAGCAGGTCATTGCCTTCGCGGGTCCTCTCACCCACACCACCGAAGACAGAGAGTCCCGAATACTTCTTGGCAATATTGTTGATAAGCTCCATGATGATGACGGTTTTGCCCACGCCGGCGCCGCCAAATAAACCGATCTTCCCTCCTTTGGAGTAGGGTTCGATAAGATCGATCACTTTAATCCCGGTGTAAAGCACCTCTTTCCTTGTACTCAGGTTCTCGAATGATGGCGGGTCGCGATGGATAGGGTAAACATGTTCATATGATACATTACCGAGACCATCGATAGGCATTCCGATCACGTTGAAAAGCCTTCCCCTGATCTGATCGCCAACAGGCATGGATATCGGTTCTCCCCTGCTGATTACCTCAAGTCCCCGGCGTAAACCGTCGGTGGAATCCATTGCAACTGTTCGGATCGTGTTTTCTCCGATATCGTATTGACACTCCAGCACAATAGTGTCCCCTTTCTCGTTTTTAACCTCAAGGGCATCATAGATATCGGGAAGCGATTCGTTTTCGGGAAAAACTACATCCACTACAGGCCCGATGATCTGTGCAACTGAACCTTTTACCTTATCTGCCATGCATTCTAAAATTTATGCAAAGATAAAACAACCTGCTCATAATAAAAATATTTCATGTAGTTTTGCAGTTCCGCAATTCTATTACCCTGACGTTTATTTATGAAGTTTCTAAAAGTCTGTATTTTATTCCTGTTTGTGATACCATCAGGCCTTTCTGCTCAAATACTTCCCGTAGCAGCCTTCGACACAGTGGATACCGACAGCGGTGCGGTGATCCTTTACCGGAACTTTACCTGGTCATACCTTGCGGATGAACCAGCGTTGTTTGAACCCGGGGATGATTCCACGGGTGTTTTCACCGGTTACTGGAACAATCAGCAAATTTTCACCTACCGGATGCACCGGGACTCAGTCAGGGATACGGTAATCCGCCTTATCCCGGATGGAGGGAACTTCACCATGCCGGCAAAGGGAAAATTCCTCCGGGGTTTCATGTACACCCACAAGGGGCTCGACATCCGTGCCAATACCGGGGATACGGTCCGGACAGCATTCGACGGCGTGGTAAGATATTCTAGATACAACCGTGGCGGCTTTGGCAATCTCATCATCATCCGTCATAACAACGGACTTGAAACCTATTACGCCCATCTCTCAAAAAGCCATGTCAAAGTGAACCAGATCGTTCAATCAGGCGATGTCATCGGACTTATCGGGTCGACCGGCAGGAGCCGGGGGCCTCATCTTCACTGGGAGATCCGGTACCGGGATGTTCCCATTGATCCGCTGCGTATGATCGATTACGACAAGGGGGCTCTCCTGGCAGAGCAGCTCACAATCACCCGCGCGGTATTTTATCCCAACGACTGGGATCCCAGAGCAGTATATCACAAGA
>CAYWHQ010000026.1:0-13656 GCA_964457665.1 uncultured Prolixibacteraceae bacterium
CCGGTTTTACCACAGTGGCACAGGCCCAGTCTGCCCAGAAACTGGGTTATGTGGATTTCAACGTACTCCTTGCCTCCATGCCTGGCATTGATTCTGTCAAAATTAAATTACAGAATTATCAGAAAACTCTTTCCGACCAGATGGATGCGATGCGGGCCGAGTTTGAGAACAAGTATCTGGACTACCAGTCGCAAAGCGCCACTCTGTCCGACCTGATCCGTCAGACCAAGGAAAAAGAGTTAACTGATCTGCAGTCGCGCATTGAGGCTTTTCAGACAACTGCCCAGCAGGATCTCCAGGCCAGGCAGGCCGAGTTGCTGCAACCTTTTATTGAGAAGGCCAAAGTTGCCGTGAAGGAGGTTGCCAATGAGCATAAATACACCTTCATTTTCAACTCGATTGAGGACATTGTTCTGTACGCCGATCCGGCCGATGATCTGATGCCTCTTGTGAGGAAAAAACTTGGGATGCAGTAAACTGAAAAACCCGGGTAACCGGGTTTTTTTTATGGGTTGTCGTACCAACCCGCATACATGGTATAATTCCGGGATATCCGGTTAACCTGTCCTTCGAGCAGACGCTGGTCGATCTCTTTCAGTTTCCTTGCCGGTATGCCGGCCCAGACACTTCCTGATTCCACAATGGTTCCTTCCGGCAACAATGCCCCTGCGGCAATGATGGAGTTGCTGTGGATGACTGCCCCGTCCATGATAATGGCTCCCATGCCGATCAGCACGTTGTCGTGGATTGTACAGCCGTGTATGATGGCGTTGTGTGCAATGGAAACGTTGTCTCCGATGTTGACGGGAGCTTTCTGGTAAGTGCAATGGATGATGGCGCCGTCCTGGATGTTTACATTGTTTCCGATCCGGATATAGTGTACGTCACCTCTCACGACGGCATTGAACCATACACTGCAGTTGTCGCCCATAACTACATCGCCTGTGAGGGTAGCATTGTCGGCCAGAAAACAGTTGAGGCCGAATTTGGGTGAAACTCCTTTGACTGACCGTATGAGTGCCATAGCTATCTTTTTTCAGTGATCCTTGGATAATCGAGCGAATAGTGCAACCCCCGGCTCTCTTTACGGTCGATGGCCGACCTGATAATGAGATAGCCGATGTTGATCAGGTTCCTCAGTTCGAGAATTCTGGGGGTGAGAATAGATTTGTTATACAATTCCTCGGTTTCCCTGAAGAGGATAGCCAGGCGGTTGAAGGCTCTGTTAAGGCGGAGGTTGGACCGTACGATGCCGACATAGCTGCCCATGATCGACTGGATCTCTTTGAGCGACTGGGTAATGAGGACCATCTCTTCATTCAGCACCATCCCTTCTGCATTCCAGTCGGGGATCTCATCCATGAGGGCAATATTTTTGAAGTTTTCGGCAGCATGAACGCTGGCCCGGTGGGAGAATACCACTGATTCGAGCAGGGAGTTGCTTGCAAGCCGGTTTGCCCCATGCATTCCGGTGCAGGCACATTCACCGGAGGCATAGAGGTTTGTTATGGAGCTCCTGCCGAAACTGTCGACCTTGATGCCGCCGCAGATATAGTGTGCTGCAGGCACCACCGGGATCATATCGCGTGTAATATCAATCCCGATGCTCAGACACCGTGCATAGATCGTGGGAAAGTGGTTTATCAATTCGTGTTTGTTAAGCTGATGGCAATCCAGGAAGACCCAATCGTCGCCTGTGAGCTTGAGTTCGTTGTCGATGGCGCGGGCCACGATATCTCTGGGAGCGAGCGAAAGGCGTGCATCATACTTGTGCATGAATTCTTTACCGTCCTGGGTCCGGAGTACGGCTCCAAAACCCCTCAGCGCTTCGGTGATCAGAAAAGCCGGTCTCTCCTGCGGGTGATACAATGCCGTGGGATGGAACTGGATGAACTCCATATTTTCCACAGCACCCTTGGCCCTGTAAACCATTGCAATTCCGTCGCCGGTAGCGATCGGAGGATTGGTCGTATTTCCGTATACATTGCCGGCGCCTCCGGTAGCTATCAGCGTGATACGGGATAGGATGGTATCCACCAGCTGTGTTCTCGGATTGAGTATGTATGCGCCGAAACAGGTGATATCGCTGGTCCGCCGGTTAACCTCCTTCCCCAGGTGGTGCTGGGTAATGATATCAATGGCAAAATGGTTCTCCAGGATCTCAATATGGGGGTGTTTCATGACCTGTTCCAGCAGCGTGTTTTCAATCTCCTTGCCGGTACTGTCTTTATGGTGTAAAACCCTGTACTCGGAGTGACCGCCCTCCTTGGCCAGATCGAACCTTCCGCTCTTGGTCTTGTCAAACCGGGCGCCCCACCGGATCAGTTCCCTTATCCGTCCGGTCGATTCCGAGATCGTCAGTCTGACGATATCCTCATTGCAGAGCCCGTCGCCGGCCTGAATGGTATCCTTAATGTGTTTTTCATACGAATCAGGTGTGTAGGTTACGGCAGCGATTCCTCCCTGTGCCCAGGAGGTGGCAGTGTCGTCCATGGCCGATTTGGTGACAATGCAAACTTTCCCGTGTCTGGCAACTTTGAGGGCAAACGATAATCCTGCAATACCTGAACCGACTACCAGAAAATCAACTTTTCTTCTCATTTATCAGAGATCAAGCAGTAAGGTGTAGGGATCCTCTCCTCCTGTCAGCATTTTTAACGGATCCTCGATCAGCTCTTTGATCTTTACGAGGAATCCTACGGATTCTTTTCCGTCGATCACCCGGTGATCGTAGGAAAGAGCGAGATACATCATGGGGGCGATGACCACCTGTCCATTGACCGCCACAGGCCTTTCCTGGATCTTATGCATGCCCAGTATGGCGCTCTGGGGAGGATTCAGGATCGGAGTCGACATCAGGGAACCAAAAACACCACCGTTGGTAATGGTAAAGGTACCTCCTTTCATGTCGTCGATCGTGATTTTGTTTTCCCTGGCTTTTGTGGCCAATTCCCTGAGCCGGTGCTCGATTTCGGCGAGGCTCAGGACTTCGGCATTCCGGATCACAGGTACCACCAGCCCCTTCGGGGTGCTGACAGCAATACTGATATCGCAGTAAGCAGGAATGACCAGTTCTTCTCCGTCGAGCATTGAATTGATCTGAGGGAACCCCTGCAGTGCAGTGGTAACGGCGCGGGTAAAGAACGACATCAGCCCGATCCCTGTTCCGTGTTTTTGTTTGAAGGAATCATTGTAGCGGTCTTTGATCTCCAGAATTTTTTGCATGTTGACCTCGTTGAAGGTAGTCAGCATCGCGGTCTGGTTCTTTACGGCAACCAGTCTTTCGGCCAGTTTGATGCGCAGGGTCGATAGCTTTTTCCGTTCTTCTGTCCTGATAGGTTCAGTGAGGGGTCTCTGTGCAGGTCTGTCTTTCATTTTCATGAAGAGGCCGATCTCTTTTCGGGTGATCTTTTTTCCGGGGAAAGTTTCCGACAACTCCTGCCTGCAGATCTTTTCCTCAGAGATGATCCGGCCGGCAAGCGGGGTAATCTTAACCGGCTGATCTTCCTGAACGACGGTTGGTACCGGGTGGTCAGAAGAGGGAGGAGCAGGTGCAGCCAATGGTTCCTTCATCGTTTCACGGGGCGTTTTTTTCAATCCTCCCCGGACCCCTTCCTCCACAATGGCAAGGATAGCTCCAACCGCCAGGGTGTCGCCTTCTGCAGCTTTGAGATGAATGATCCCTTCCACCGGAGAGGTCACCGGGAAGGAGGCTTTATCCGAATCAATCTCCACGACCTCCTGGTCCTTCTCCACGGCATCGCCTTCGGATACAAACCATCTGGCAAGCTGAACCTGCGTGATGGATTCACCCGGACTCGGAACGATGATCTCTTTCGCCATACTTTTTTTTACAAAATTACGCAGTTTTTCTTTCTTTGATATCAGGGTGGTTTGATCCTTTGGTGTATTACAGTCAGAAACGTATAAACCGAAACTCATGAAACACGCAAGCATCATTTTCAGCGTCATCCTGGCAGGGTTATTCATCCTGAATCTTTCCTCCTGCAAGAAGGACGACAATCAGCAGGGTAATTCCGGCAAGGATACCTCATCGGCGGTCGATAATGCACAGGCCGAAAATATTTATGAAGATGTTTCTGTATGGTCCGATCGCGCCATGGCAGGAACCACCCTTAAATCCACCCTGGCCGACACGGTTTACATGGGCACCTGTGTTCTGGCTACAGTCGACTGGAGTGTAATGCCTTATAAGCTGACCATCGATTTCGGCCCGGTCAACTGCCAGTGCGATGACGGGAAATGGCGTCGCGGAAAAATCATCGTTACTTTCAACGGCGGGTATTTTCAGACAGGAACAATCATCACGCATACTTTTGAGAATTATTTTGTGAACGACAATCAGGTACTGGGTACACGCACCGTTACCAATCTGGGCCGGAACAATGCAGATAACATGCACTGGAACATTGCGGTGAGCGGTCAAATCATCAAAGCCAACAATGGCGGAACAATTCTCTGGAATTCGAACCGCCAGCGCGAATGGATTGAAGGAGAGGGGCAAGCCTGGTACAAATGGGTCTATCTGATCACCGGCACAGCCAGCGGCACAAAAGCCAACGGAAAAAGCTATACTGTGACGATCACCAATCCGTTGAAAAAGAAGTTCAACTGCGAGTGGCTGGTGAGCGGAACCCTGGAGATCCAGGCTGAAGAGCAGCCGCTTGTAATACTTGATTACGGGAGCGGGGCATGCGACAATACAGCCACTGTCACGATTCTGGGTCAGATCTTTACGATAACGCTCGGGTAACAGCAGACGAAAGTTGCAGGACGGGCTGTTTCAGGTTTTCTGAAACAGCCCTTTTCTTTGCAGGTTTGACACTAATGGTCGGCACAATGCAGCCGGCAGGAGCCGTTGGCATGTTCGCAGGTGCATTTTCCAAGGGCCTTGTCGGTAATCAGGTTTTGCTGGATTTTATGCAGCTGGGATGAACCGGTGGCGGGACTGCCGCTGGGGGGACGGGCGACGAACAGAAGGCTTACACCGGGAAAGTTTTGCATCATATATTTCAGGGCGCCCATGTTGGATGGTTCTTCCTGCGCCCATTCGAAATGGGTGGCAGCAGGGTATCTTTCGATTACATCGCGAATCTGATTTACAGGTAAAGGATAGATCTGTTCAATCCGGATCAGCGCAACATGGCTGACGTTCAGTTTCTCACGTTTCTCAAGGATGTCGTAAAACAGCTTGCCGGTGCAGAATACGAGTTTGGATACAAGGGCAGAATCGGCGTAGGGATCGTCGATCACCTCCCGGAATCCGCCCGAAGTGAAATCTTTGACGGGTGAAAAACAGCGGGGATGACGAAGCAGACTTTTTGGAGTAAAGATTACCAGTGGTTTACGGAATGGTCTTTTCAACTGCCGGCGCAGCAGATGGAATAAGTTGGCAGGAGTAGTGCAGTTGACGATCTGCCAGTTGAGATGACCGCAGAGGGAGAGAAATCTTTCCATGCGTGCGCTCGAATGTTCTGGACCCTGACCCTCGTAACCATGAGGCAGATACATTACCAGTCCGTTCATCACTTTCCATTTCTCTTCAGCACTGCTCAGGTACTGGTCGATGATCACCTGCGCCCCGTTGTTGAAGTCGCCAAACTGTGCTTCCCAGATGGTAAGCCCGTTGGGAGTGCCGAACGCGTACCCGTAATCGAAACCCAACACGCCGTATTCGGAGAGGGGAGAGTTAAAAATCGTGAACGGGGCCTGGTGCTCAGAGATATGCGTCAGAGGTATATATTTTTCCTCCGAGTCTTCCACGGTCAGCACGGCATGCCGGTGCGAAAAGGTACCTCTCTGACAGTCCTGACCGCTGATCCTCACCGGATGTCCCTCCCGCAGAAGCGTTCCGTAAGCCAGCAGTTCGCCCATTGCCCAGTCAAGTTTCCCCTCGCCTTCCATCATTTGCTTCCGGTCCTCCTGCAGCTTGCGTATCTTTTTGAAAAAGCCTGCTTCGCCAGGCAGGCTGGTGATCACTTGTGCTGTCTCCCGGATAGCTGACTCCTCTACCCCGGTTTCGGGTGAGGTTTCGAAATCAGGCAGACCCGCTTTTGAAATATCTTTCCAAAGGGACCCAAGGAATGGGGTGATGTCCCCTTTTTCAATCGTAAGGGATTCGGAATAGGCTTTCTCCAGGTTGTTGAGGATAGTATTCCTGGTGCCTTCCACATCCAGTTGACCGGCTATACCCTCTTCGGTGAGCCGGCCGAGGTAGATTTCGAGCGGATCGGGATGCTTTTCAATGATCTTGTACAATAGGGGCTGTGTAAACCTGGGTTCATCACTTTCGTTATGGCCGTATTTTCTGTATCCCAGAAGATCGATAAAAACATCGCGATGGAATTGCTGACGGTATTCCGTGGCGAGCATAACAGAGTAGACCACCGCCTCAACATCGTCGGCATTCACATGGAAGATCGGGGCCTGGATGGTTTTGGCCACGTCGGTACAGTATATGCTGGAGCGGCCGTCGAGATAATTGGTGGTAAATCCAAGCTGGTTATTGGTGACGATATGGATGGTTCCACCGGTTCGGTATCCTTCCAGATCCGACATCTGAAGTACTTCGTAAATAATACCCTGGCCAGAAACCGATGCATCGCCATGGATCAGTACAGGCATGATTTTTTCGCTGTCGCCGCCATACTGATGATCGCATCTTGCGCGTGCAAGTCCCTGCACCACGGGGTTGACAGTCTCGAGATGTGACGGATTGGGAACCAGGGTCAATCGTACCGAATTATCTCCGGTTCCCTGGATGGAAGTGGAATATCCTAGATGATATTTGACGTCACCCAGTAATTCTTCGTCATGGTATTCCTTGCCCTCAAACTCGCTGAAGATGCCTGCAAATGGCTTTTGCATGATGTTTCCCAGGACGTTCAGCCGGCCGCGATGGGCCATGCCAAGAACGAACTCCCTGACGCCCAGGGAGGCACCTTTCCTGACCAGTGCATCGATCGCAGGAATAAGCGATTCGACTCCCTCGAGCGAAAAACTTTTGTGTCCGGGGAACTTTTTTCTGATAAATTTTTCGAGCAGCACTGCTTCCGCGAGTTTTTGCAGGATGCGACTTTTTTCCGGTATGGCAAAGGCAGGTATGTTCCGGATTGGCTCCATCCTCGATTTGAACCACTCCACGACTTCCGGGCGCCGGATGTAGTAATACTCTATTCCTATTGACTGGCAATAGGTCTGACGCAGATGGGCTATGATCTCAGATAACCGGGCATTACCCAGACCCAGTTCCTTTCCGGCCTGAAATGTCTTTTCCAACTCGGAAGGGTCCAGCCCGAAATTGGCAATATCCAGGGTGGGAAAGTATTTCCTGCGGGTCCTGACCGGGTTGGTGCGGGTAAAAAGATGACCCCTCTGGCGATATGCCGTGATGAGGTTCATTACCTTGAACTCATTGGGATATATGAAAGCCTCCCCCTTCTCAGCCTTGAAATTCTGCCGGCAAAATTCAAATCCTTCAAAGAATTTCCGCCAGCTCTCCTCAACTGTCATCGGATCGTGCCGGAACTGTTCATAGAGAGCTTCCACAAAGGCATTATCCTGAGTATTCAGATATGAATATTTATCCATAAGGATGGTTTGGTTTGGCCTGTATGCAAATTTAAAAACAATGTGAATATCAAGTAAAAAAAAGTAATTTTGCAACCGAAAGCAACTGGTAGGGTCTGCGTTGCAGGTTGCAAAAACCAATTATAATTTAATTTTTTTAACCGATGAATGATATTCAGAAATATATTCAGGAACATGGCGACAGGTTTCTTCAGGAGTTATTCGGGTTGATCAGGATCCCTTCGGTAAGTTCAGTAGCCGACCATAAAGAAGACATGGTGAGAGCCGCTGAATATTGGAAGAAATCCCTGCGCGAGGCCGGGTGTGACCGTGCGGAGATCTTTCCAACCGACGGTAACCCGGTAGTATATGGTGAGAAGATCATCGACCCGAAACTTCCCACGGTATTGGTGTATGCACATTATGACGTGATGCCGGTTGATCCGGTCGACCTCTGGACATCCCCACCGTTCAAGCCAGAGATCCGCGACGGAAAAATATTTGCCCGCGGGGCTGATGATGACAAAGGACAGGGTTTTATGCATGCCAAAGCGTTTGAATTGATGGTACGCACCAACACCCTTCCCTGCAATGTCAAATTCATGATCGAGGGGGAAGAGGAGATAGGCTCGGCGAATATGGGCACCTTCTGCCGTAATCATAAGGATATGCTGAAATCGGATATCATTCTGGTTTCCGACACCAGCATGATCGGGATAGATTGTCCCTCCATTACGGTTGGACTGCGGGGTTTGGCCTACATGCAGGTTGAGGTAACCGGGCCGAATATCGATCTTCACTCCGGGATCTTTGGCGGAGCAGTGGCCAATCCGGCCAATGTTCTTGCGAAACTCATCGCCTCTTTGACAGATGACGGTGGGAGGATCACCATACCGGGATTTTATGATGATGTGGTGGAGATCAGTCGTGTGGAGAGGGATGAAATGGCTAAAGCGCCGTTTGATGAGGCTGCCTATATGAAAAACCTGGAGGTGAATGCGCTCTTCGGGGAAGATGGCTACACGACAAAGGAGCGGACAGGCATCCGTCCCACACTCGATGTGAATGGCATATGGAGTGGTTACATTGCCGAAGGTACCAAAACAGTCCTTCCTTCAAAAGCCTATGCCAAGATCAGCATGCGGCTTGTTCCCAACCAGGATTACAAAAAAATCAGCGCCTTGTTTGAACAACATTTCAAAGCCATCGCACCTCCCTGGGTGAAGGTAAAGGTGGATGCCCTGCATGGTGGCTTCCCATATGTTTCTCCGATCGGGATTGCAGGTTACCAGGCTGCCTCCAAAGCCATGGAAGCAACTTTCGGCAAGAAACCAGTTCCGGTCAGGAGTGGCGGCAGCATCCCCATCATCTCAGCTTTTGAGGAGATTCTTGGGGTAAAATCCATCCTGATGGGGTTCGGACTGGAAACCGATGCAATCCATTCACCGAATGAGAACTATCCGGTAGCCAATTTCTTCAAAGGGATTGAAACCATTCCCCTGTTCTACAAGTATTTTGCAGAACTGAGCAGGTAATCAGCGTTTGAGGAACTTCGCGGTCTGAAACACCGGATCACCTGCCACCTTTACGAGGTAGATTCCGGAAGGCCAGGAGCTGATGTCGATCCTGCCAGTTTTTCCTTCCCAAACCACCCTGCTGTGCTGGTCGCAGATGGTTGCATCAGCCGGAAATGTGGTCTTGATCGTAATTTCATGGGTGGCGGGATTGGGGATGACCTCCGGTTTTGAACCGTTTATATGTTCCGGCGTTCCTGTCGCGGTAACCTCGAAGCTTTCGACCGGGGCAAAAACTGAGGCGAGAAATCCGTTGTCGATGGCCTGGACACTCCAGTAATAGAGGCCGGGGCCAAGGCCGGTAACCAACCACCCTGTATCCTGGGATGCATTGCCCATCGAAGCAAGATGGCGAAAACCGCTGGTGATATCAGCCATGGGAGAGAACACGTCGGACAATTCAGGGTCATTGCCTATAAAGAGATTGTAAGAGATGCCCGGAGAGGGGGTTTGCTGATCGGATGATCTCTGCCAGGAAAGAGTGACACCTGTAGCATCCATTGCGGCCGTGAGGCCTGAAGGTTGTAGTGGTGGCGTATTCATGGTGAAAGATTGGTTGCCGAGGGTATTCCGGTAAAGGATGGTACGGGGTTCGTCGAATCCTGTCAGTCCGGTGATCAGCAGGTCAGAATAACCGTCGTTATTGTAATCGCCGAAGGAAGCCGATCCGTTTTTATAGCCCTGGATGTTGGTATTCACGTCAAAAAAGAGCATAAAACCTTCATTGTGATAGAGCATGGTCACCGCGGTTCCGCCACATCCCGGGATCCTTCCCATCAGGATCCAGTCGGGCAGCCCATCGGCGTCATAGTCGCCGATATCGACCGATGATACTTTTACCTGGAAGTCGTAATTCCCGATAAGCGTAAACTGGTCGTTACCCTGATTCTGGTAGATGAGCACGTGACCATCGCCGTAAAAATCCATCCCTGTGATAAGCAGATCATTCCAGCCGTCGAGGTCAAGATCGGCCCACCGGGCATGACCGGAACCTAATCCCAGGAAGGGTTCAGGATTTATATTGACCAGTGTGAAGGTATCACCGTCGTTGCGGTAGAGATTAGAGTACATTCCGATGCCCGCATCACCTGCAATAAATGCATCCAGCCGGCCGTCGTTGTTGTAATCAACCCAGTTACAGAAACTTCCCCACACCGGAAGAAAGGTGGAAGGAAAATCGGTGAAGAGATCGTTTCCGTCATTCCGGTAGATGACCGATATGCCGTTTCCCGCCATCAGAATGTCGAGATCGCCGTCGTTGTCAAAATCGCCCCATGTTGCCTGTCCCATGGCGATACCGGGAAGGAGGATCCCTGATTCGGAGAAGGCGCCGTTTTGATTTTTAATGATGTAGGTTTTGGCGTTACCGTTATCATTATAGCCGGTTACCAGAAGATCCAGATCTCCGTCGTTATCATAATCGCCCCATTCGCACGAACTGAAGTTCACACCCGGCAAACCGGCGCTCACCATGGTGAACACACTGCTGTCGTTACGGTATACCTGGGTAAGGGTAATACCTGCATCATCTCCGGTCAGAGCCACATCAAGATCCCCGTCGTTGTCAAAGTCACCCCAGGCGGCATAGCTGTTTCCGGTCTGGACGAGAGAGGTATCGGCCTTAATAAAAGGATACTGTGCCCTTGAAAGGAATGACACGAATAATGCAAGATAGAATATCAGGATGGATTGCTTCATTATTTATTTGTTTTGCTGATGTTTAAATTTTTCGAGGCCTTCATCGAGCCATTCCGCAAATGCATCTGCATTCAGGTCGTATGCTCTGGGTTTGTTCAGCATGTTTCCTGAAGTATCAAGCAATACGTAATAGGGCTGCGAATTAACGTTGAACCGGGAGATCTGATAGTCGGCATATATCTTGCCGACGGTTTTCTTGACTTTGCCGTCATATTTGCTGGTGATCCAATCGCTTTCCGGGAGTAAGGTCTTGTCGTCGACATAGAGTGCCGTCACGATGAATTCATCACGGAGGCGTTTGAGCACCGGTGGGGCCGACCAGACATTGGCCTCCATTTCGCGGCAGTTCACGCAACCATGTCCTGTAAAGTCGATGAAGATGGGTTTATTTGTTCTTCTGGCGCAGTCGAGTGCCTGCTGATAATCAAAGAATCCCTTCAGTCCATGCGGGAGATGCAGGAACTCAGCATACTTTGGCTTGTCGCACTGCCCGTCGTTGGCTGCAGTGCCTCCGGAACCGGCCGGCATGGCGGCGATTTCGTCACGGATGATCGTTGAAATATCGAAATCCTGACTGGTCTGCGGAGGAAGATAACCGGAGAGCGCTTTCAGGGGTGCACCGAACATGCCGGGGATCATATAGACCACGAAGGTAAACGTTATGATCGCGAGGGTGAGCCGCGGAACGCTAATGTAGGGGAGGTCGCTGTCGTGGTTGAATTTGAGCTTGCCCAGCAGGTAAAGTCCCATCAGGAAGAAGATCACGATCCAGAATGCGAGATAGACCTCCCTGTCGAGTATTCCCCAGTGATAGGTCTGGTCGGCAATGCTGAGGAATTTGAGACCCAGCGCCAGTTCAAGGAAGCCGAGAACCACCTTGACACTGTTCAGCCATCCTCCTGATTTCGGGAGGCCTGCCAACCAGGACGGGAAAAAGGCAAAGAGGGCGAAAGGAATGGCGAAAGCCAGTGAAAAGCCAAGCATCCCGATAATGGGCATCAGGATCTCACCTCCGGCCGATTGTACCAGGAGGGCGCCCACGATGGGTCCGGTACACGAAAACGATACCAGTACGAGGGTAAATGCCATAAAGAATGCGCCGGTATATCCGCCTTTATCTGCCTGCTGGTCTGCTTTATTTACAAGCCACCCGGGGAGGGTAATCTCGAACATGCCCAGGAATGAGGCGGCGAAAACCATGAATATCAGGAAAAAGAAAACATTCGGGATCCAGTGGGTACTCAGGAAATTGGCAAAGTTGGCGCCAAGGGTGACAGCTACGATGGTGCCAATAACTGTATAAATGACGATGATAGAAAGTCCGTAAACAATGGCCTGCATGCGTGCTTTCCGTTTGTTTTCGCTTCCTTTCATAAAAAAGGTGACTGTCATGGGTATCATCGGAAAGACGCAGGGTGTGATGATGGCCAGCAGGCCGGCTCCAAAGGATATCAGAAAAAACCATAACAAGGAGGTGTGTGTGTCGTCTGCTCCTGCCGCTTCTTCCAGGGCAGCTACCTTGTTTTTAGCAGTCTGGAGTGAATCAACCGTGAGAACGGCAGTCTGGCTTGCGGAGCTATCGCCGGCAACGGTGTCGGGGACAACTGTGGCAACCGGGGCTGCATCAGCGGCAGGATTGCCCCGGATATGAAACTCAAAGTCGACATCCTCCGGGGCCAGGCACTGCTTATCGTCACAGCACATGAAGTTGAGGGTACCTTTGATGGTGAAATCCCGGGTACTGTGGACCGCGATCTTCTGTCGGAAAACGGCAGTACCATCGAAATACTTCAGCACCATATTGTCGAAGTTCGGATCTTTCTCTTCGATGGGTTTCGGTTCCTTTACACCGCCGATCAGCTTGTAATGACTGCTCTTTTCAAAAGTAAAGGTGGTAGGGACAGGTCCCCCGGGAGGGATATCCTGTGAATATACATGCCATCCCTTGTCGGCTTTGGCGATCAACAGAAGGGTAGCTTCCTCCGGTTTGGTCTGCTCAACTTTAAAACTCCATTTGACAGGCTGGAGTATCTGGGAGTAGGATGCGGTGTGCAATGCCAGCATGAGTCCTGCCAGCAGGAATACGGTTTTTTTCATAGGAGAACAATTACTTCTGAACGGAGCTGCAAAGTTAGTTAAAATTATACATTCATTTATATGTATCTATTGAATCAGGCGGATCTGCAGGATCCTCCCTGTACGCTGCGTGATCCGGTAACGGTGGCTGATACGTATACCTGCTACCCAAATGATTTCGCCAGCCGACTCAACCACAAGCACCTCTTCCTTCCGGTGCAGGGGTATTTTTTGGTCGATCATCAGATCGCTCACTTTTTTTCTGCGGTTAAGGCCAAAAGGGATAAAGGCATCCCCCTTTTTCCACTTTCTGACAAGGAGCGGGAAAGTAATTTTTCCGGCATCCAGTGAGGCAACGGAAGGATCACAGGGGATCTGGTATTCAGCAGGTGTGGGAAATATATCCACCTGCAGGATTCTGCCCTGCCCTGCATCATACTGTTCGCCGGGGCCGTTTATCCGGAGGATCTGCACCTCCGGAGAAAAATCTCTGCGGGGAATGATGATCAGATTTTCCCGGTCGATGATCAACCTGTAACCTGGCGAGAAAAACTGTTTACCGGGGGGGGCATGCAGGTGTCTGACCACCTCCCGGAGGGTCTTTTCGCTGAAACCGAACCGACGGAGTAATTCTCCCGCCATACCGGTCGCCGTGCAACACGCTCTGAAAGGGACAAGCGGAACCCGGAACTGATCTTTTTCCTCCAGGATCAGTTGA
>CAYWHQ010000027.1:0-4633 GCA_964457665.1 uncultured Prolixibacteraceae bacterium
AGAAGCACCTGCTGCTCCACGGCCTGACGCCTGCCGAGTACCGGGCCAAGCACGGACTGAAGAAGGGCGCGGCCCTGGCCTGCAAGGCGCTGGTGCGTGACCGCCGGGCCAAGATGAAGGAAATGGCGCTGTGGGAACGCAAGGGCCAGAAGGCCGAGGCGGTGCAGTAGCCATGGGCAGCGAGAACACCTACAGCCGCTCCGACCTGATCCAGACCGTGTGGCTGGCGAACCAGGGCGTCAACAAGACCCAGGTCAAGGCCGTCATCGAATGCGCCCTGGCAACCATCGAAGAGATGGTCAAGGCCGGCAAGACCGTCAGCCTGCGCGAGTTCGCAACCTTCAAGCCCGTGGATCGTCCGGCCCGCACCGGCCGCAACCCGGCCACCGGGGAGCCGGTCCAGATTCCGGCCCGCAAGGCTTGCGCCATCAAGGCCAAGTTCAAGATGACCGCCGGCGAATAGTCGCCGCGTCCCGCCGCCCCCCCGAGGCCCGGCCGTTTTTTGCGGCCGGGCCTTCCTTTTGGCGAATAGTCCTTGACTTTCTTTTCGCTGGAGAATAGAAAGCGGGAAAAGGAGGGCGGGGATTTGAAAGTTGGTTCGTTGTTTTCAGGAATTGGCGGCCTCGATTTGGGATTGGAGTGGGCCGGAATGGAAGTGGTTTGGCAAAGCGAGGTTGATCCTTATGCGTCAGCAGTCCTGCGAAAACATTGGCCTCACGTCACCAACTATGGGGACATCACAAGAATTGACCCGGCCAGTCTCCCGGCAGTTGACATTATTTGCGGAGGATTCCCTTGCCAGCCATTCTCTACGGCCAGTGCCGGGAAGCGACGAGGCAAGCAAGATCACCGCTTCCTCTGGCCGCAAATGTTTCGCGTTATCAAAGGCGTCAGGCCGTCTTGGGTGTTGTGTGAAAATGTTGTTGGAATCGTCAGCTTGGCGCTCGAACAAGTGGTTTCTGATTTGGAGACAGAAGGGTTTGCCGTCGCTGAACCGTTGGAGATTCCGGCTTGTGCCATCGGACACGACCACAGGAGGTCGCGCTACTGGATTATTGCACACGCCGACAACAAAGGCCAACGCATCTGCCCCGTCGATGCAAAAGTGGCCGTGCTGTCGCGGTGTTGTGGAAACAATAGACGAGAGGGAGCGGAGGATGGGTTTTCCAAAGGGATGGTTGATAAGGCCATCGGAAATGCCGTCGCGCCAAAAGTAGCGAATGAAATAGGCCGAGCCATCATGGCCGCGCACTACCAACAATAAAAGGAGCCACCATGTACCAACCCGAAGGATTCCCGGCCCCAATGCCGGAAAGCGACCTCGAAGCGTTTACGGTCCCGACCGCAAAAGAGACGACGGACGCGCCGGCCAAGCCCGGCCGCGTCTGCCCGGACAAGCCCGACCGCGAGTGCATGTTGCGATACCTCTACGCGCAAAAACACCACCACAACGTCAAGTGCGCCACCTGCGGCCAAGTGTCGGCCAAGGTTTCGTCCATGCGGCGAGGGCAGAAACGGCGTGCATCACTCGAAACGACGGCGCTGAAAACCGAGGAGTACAGACGCTCCAAAAAATTGGAGTATTCCAGGAGACAGGAGGAAAAGCGTAAGATCAAGCGGCAGGAACGGATAGCTGCTATGACACCGGAGGAGATCGAAGCCAAGCGTCAAAAACAGCTGGAATCGTTAGCCAAAGGACGCGAGACACAGCGACGGAATAGCGAGGCCAAAAAGGCGGCTCTGGCGGCCAAGGCGGTGGCCATGGCGCCCGAAGAAGCCGAACAGAAATTGGCGTCCCAGGAAAAGCGCCTTGCGAGGCAAAAGAGAAGCAACGAGGCCAAAAGGTCGGCCCGGGAGATGGCCAAGGCTGCAAAATTGGCCGTCATGACACCTGAAGAGATCCGGGCCAGGGACGAGGCGCTACGGCAGGTTCGGATGGCCAATCTCGCCAAGGCCCAAGCCGCCAATAAGGCAAGGCGCGATCAGGATGTAGCTGCAAAACAGAGACGGCACGAGAAGTTCCTGGCCCGTATGGAGGCCAAAAAATTGAGGGAGAGGGCCAAGGCTCCGGCTCGGCGCGCCGACCGTATGGATGCTGCCAAAGCGTCCCTGGAACTGGTGCGGCTTGGCAAGAAGCCGGCAAGCCGCTGCGAGGCGGTGGTACTGGCTATTTCCTGGATGCTGGACGCCGGACTCAAGGATGTCTCCATGTTAGATTTTATGGGGGCTGTGAATAAATACATGCATAAAAAAGTTGCTAATTCCGGGGCTTTGGGGAGGTCGGTGCGGGATTACGAATTGACCGTCAAGACTGAATATCGCGGGCCTGGGAACGCTAGGGCGTTTTTGTATTTGGATGATAAGGCGCGGGCCTTCGTCGCTGGCGGTTGGTTGAAAAGCCTTCACGGGGTAGGGCGAAATTTCAAGGAGGCCACGCGTGATTGATGTACGCATGACGGAAAAGGCTATCTGCCTGCGCGCGCCCTACGAGCGCGCCGACGACTGCCGGGCGATACCGGGCGGCAAATGGCACAAACCCTGGGGCTGCTGGGTCTATCCCAAGACGCCCACGGCGGCGGCGCGGGTTCTGGATGTGTTCGGCCAGGACGCCGACAAGGACGGCCGGCTGGCCGTCATGGCGGCGGCGGTGGACGCGGCCAGGGCTGAAAAGACAGGGGAACCAGACCTGACCATTCCGAACCTCAAGACGCGGCCGTGGAAGCATCAGGTCAAGGCGCACCGCTTCGCAATGCAGCTTGATTCTTGTGCATTATGTATGGGCATGGGAACAGGCAAAACGCTGACTACAATATCGGTCATTGTGAACCGGGGAAGATATACACTGATACAGTGCCCCAAGAGCGTCGTGCCTGTATGGCCGCTTGAGTTCAAGATTCATAGCGCCATTGATATTGAAGTGCTGGCGCTTGAAGACGGTTCCGTGGCGCAGAAGACGAAAAAGGCCGACGCCTTCCTACGCTCTTGCATGGCGAGAAACAAGCGGGCCGTCATCGTGTCCAACTATGACTCTTGCTGGCGCGAACCGTTTGCATCCTGGGCGCTCAAGGCAGGCTTTGATTCGATGGTGCTTGATGAGATGCACGTTCTGAAATCACCGTCCGGCAAGCGTTCAAAGTTCTGCTTTAACCTGTCAAAGGCTATTCGCTACAGAATTGGCCTCACAGGGACACCGATGCCGCACAGCCCCCTTGATGTATTCGGGCAGTATCGCGCAATTGATGCGTCCGTGTTCGGCACAAGCTGGACGCGCTTTCGGGCGAGATATGCCCGCATGGGTGGCTTTGGCAATCATCAGGTCGTTGGCTACGAGAACCTGCAAGAGCTTTATACTCTTTTCGAGTCCGTGTCCTTCCAGGCGGGGCGCGATGTGATCGACTTGCCGGATGAGACGCGCCAAGTGATCCCGGTTTCGATTGGTAAAAAGGCCCACGCCATCCTCAAGGCGCTGGAGAATGACTTGTTCGCCGCCTGGGATGCAGGGGAATTGACTGCAACAAATGCCCTGGTGAAGTTGCTGCGCCAAGCGCAAGTCACAAATGGCTATGCGAGGATGGACGACGGGACGATCCAGCGCGTTGGACACGAGAAGGCCGACGCGCTTGGCGAAATACTTGACGGCCTGCCTGTGAAAGAGCCTGTTGTAGTGTTTGGCCGCTTCAAGGAAGACTTGGACACGATCAAGGCTGTTGCAGAGAGCCAGGGCCGCACCTATGCGGAACTGTCTGGCCGGCGCAACGACTTAAAGGAATGGCAGGCCGGCAATTTCGACGTTCTTGGAGTGCAACTACAGGCCGGCGGCGTTGGCGTGTCTTTTGTACGGGCACGAGTTTGCATTTATTATGCACTAGACTACTCGCTAGGGAACTTTGAGCAGAGCCTTTGCCGTATTCACAGACCAGGGCAGAAGCACAACGTGCTGTTCATCTTCCTTGTCGCAAAAAATACAGTTGATGAGAAGGTGGTTCAGGCGCTGCAAGAACGAAAGGATGTCGTGAAGCATGTCCTGGCTGGCTTGCCGGCCCAACGGGTTCGGGAGTCGGTTTTGGGTTGACGGTTTTTATTCTCTAGCGAAAAAAGTTCTTGCCTTTTTTCTCGCCTAGTAATAGATAGAAGGGGACGAGAGCGCGGGACACGGAATGGCCCGGAATGGCGGGGCAGGGCGCGGCGCGGATAGGCGCGGCAAGGAGCCAGGACAGGCGTGGAGTGGCAAGGCTAGCCCAGGCAAGGATTGGCGAGGAACTGGGATTGGCCCGGCAGGGAGTGGCACGGCGGGGCATTGCACGGCACGCGAGGAACTTGGAGCGGCGTGAAATGGCTCGGCGCGGCAAGGCCCGGAATGGCTAGGAACACGGAGTGGCATGGCAGGGCTAGGCGCGGCATGGCGCGGATCGGCTCGGACGGGCAAGGAACTTGGATGGGCGCGGCAAGTCGAGGCAGGGCAGGTCGTGACTTGGCACGGCAAGGAACAAGGCTAGGCGCGGATAGGCTAGCCCAGGCGAAGCCGGGAGTGGCAGGGCTTGGAATGGCGAGGAACGCGGATTGGCAAGGCGCGGCGGTGCAAGGCGCGGCGGTGCAAGGCGCGGCCATGACAGGCAAGGAACACGGACGGGAA
>CAYWHQ010000027.1:4733-13632 GCA_964457665.1 uncultured Prolixibacteraceae bacterium
GCAAGGCGCGGCGGTGCAAGGCGCGGCCATGACAGGCAAGGAACACGGACGGGAACGGCACGGCTGGGCACGGCTAGGCGCGGACGGGCAAGGAACTCGGAATGGACAGGCATGGCCGGGCAAGGACAGGAATGGCACGGGACCAGGATGGGCTGGCCCAGGCGTGGCGCGGCCAGGATCGGCCGGGCGAGGAACACGGGCGACATATCGCACAAGGAGGCTACAGATGGATGAGGAACAGCTTTATTTCGGCGGGTTGCCGACTGACCCTGATATCAAGCGGATCAGGGACGCCTTCCCTGACGATGCGCTGCAAGTCGGGGACATCATTCCCTACGACGAGATCGGCGACGTGATCGGAGCGCCTTACGGCTCCAACCGCTTCCGCACCGTCACCGTGCGCTGGCGCAAGATGTTTGAGCGGGACAGCGGCAAGGTCATCGGCATCGAAAAGAACCTTGGCTTCAGAATTAACACGCCGAGCCAGAACCTCGACTTGAGCGGCTGCAAGCTCAAATCTGCGGTACGGATGGCGCGCCGCTCGTTCATCGTTTCCGGTCGCATCGACCGCTCCGCGCTGACGGAAGACGAACTGAAACGGCTTGACCATCAAACGAAACGCAGCGCCACAATGCTGGCGTCCGGTCAAATCAAACGCACGGCTGAACTGCCGAGCATGTTGTAAACAATAAAACAGTCCGGGGGGATTGAAATGGAACGCTACAATCTGACGATCAATGGCCTTTCTCCGCTGCTCATGCATCAGGACAACATCGCTTTCAGCGAGAAGATCAAGGCGTGGCAGAAAGACCCGATCAACAAGGAACTGTCCATTGCCGGCGATGACCGCAGCCCGGCCTTCACTTGGCTCGGCTACGTCTATCACGACGGCAAACACCTCGGGATGCCGGCCGACAACATGATGACCATGTTCCGCGAGGGCGGGGCCAAGGTCAAGAGCGGCAACGGCAAGGAGACGTACAAGAAGCAGACCCAGGCCGGCTTGATGCTCGACCAGCAACAGATGCAGCTTCTCGTGGGCGGCAAGCCCATCGAAGTCAAGCCTTTCAACGACCTCATAGGCGTCAACGACTTCCTCAAGCACCTTGAGGCCGCCGAGAACGCCGGCTTTGAACTTCTCGTCAAGCGGGCCAAGGTCGGCATGGCGAAGCATGTGCGCGTCCGGCCCATGTTCCGCGAATGGTCGCTGGTTGGCAGCTTCACGGTCATGGACGAGGAAGTGTCCGGCCTTACGGAGCAGGTTCTGCGCCTCATCCTGGCACAAGCCGGCGCGCTGGTCGGCATGGGCGATTGGCGGCCGTCCAGCCCGAAAAGCAGCGGTTCCTTCGGCCGCTTTGAGTTCGAACTGGAAAAGATCAGCTAGATCACATTGGCGGCCAGGGCTGTGAAGGTTTTGGCCGCCTTGCAAGGGACTTGGAATGGCAGGGCGTTGCGGTGCGCGGCAAGGCTCGGCGAGGGACACGGCGGGGCAAGGACAGGCAAGTCGCGGCATGGCGTTGCTGTGCTAGGCAAGGAACACGGAATGGTCAGGCTCTGCATGGCAGTGCGTGGTCTGGCTAGGCGCGGCACGGACCGGACAGGCAAGGAACCCGGATGGGATTGGCTAGGATTGGCTAGGATTGGCTAGGCTCGGCTAGGCTCGGCTAGGCAAGCGAGTGGCAAGCGAGTGGCAAGGAGCGAGGCGAGGGATGCACAGGCGAGGCGAGGCGTGGCACGGCGGGGATTGGCAAGGAGCGAGGCGCGTCATGGATAGGCTGGCCCCGGCGTGGCATGGATGGGCGAGGGACTTGTAACGGCGTGTCAAGGCGAGGCTTTGCATGGACAGGCTAGGGACTAGGCTAGGCTAGGCATGGCAGGGCTGTGCAAGGCGCGGACGGGAACGGCGAGGAACAAGGGCCGGACTGGCAAGGAGTGGATTGGCAAGGAGTGGATTGGCAAGGCGGGGACTGGCAATGCAAGGCAAGGGACATGGACTGGCAAGGCTGGGCGAGGCTGGGCGTTGCACGGCAAGGCGGGGACTGGCCCGGCAAGGATGACTACACAATTGCCGAAACGGCCTCCGCACCGGGGGCCGTCCGCCGGGGTCGCCGCCCGGCGCTGATGAGGCAGGCGATGTGAGAACAGCCATGATCCGCACAACCCTGACCGCCGTCGCCGTGTCGCTGACCGGGGCCTCCCTGAACGCTTTGAGCTTCCTGGCCGGCTGGAATCTGGCCGCGCTACTGGTCCGGCCGTGGACGGAGGTGGCTTTCCGATGATTTCCCGCGCCGCTCTCGCCAAGCGCCGCCGGCTTGGGCTGCGCCAGTTGCGCCGATTGGGCCGCAAGCCCGATCCGCGTCTGGTCGGCATGGCCGGGACGACGCGCAACCCATGTTCCTGCTGGATTTGTGGCAACAAACGGCGCGCCTACGGCCCGACTCGGCAGGAGATGCGGGCGGCCGAAAAAGAGGATTTTTTGCTTGACTTTTTTCTCGCTGGCGAATAAAAAGTAAGCAAGCAATTCGCAAGGAGGACAAGATGGAACAGATTTCCGGTGGGATGAACATGACGCAGGACAGCGGCAAGGAAATGTTTCTGGAGTTCCAGAACCTGACCGACCGCAAGGCCAAGCTCAAGGCCGATCTGGAGAAGGTGCAGGCCCGGCTGACGCAGCTTGAGCCTCTGCTTCTGAACTGGTTCGGCGAGATGGACATGCAGTCCGTCAAGGCGAACGGCAGGACGTTCTACGTCGCGCGCACCCTTCACGCCGGCCGCGACGGGGTGGAGCAGAACGAGTTTTGCGCGGCATTTCACGACGCTGGGCTGCACGATCTGGTGGCCGAACAGGTCAATAGCCAGCGCCTTTCCGCCTGGGTGCGCGAACAGGCGGCGGAACTGGACGCCGGGGCCACGCCGGAAGATATCAAGGATCATCTGCCGTTCCCGATCCGGGGCGTCATCAAGATCGCTGAAGTCTACAACGTGCGGAGCAGGAAGGCGTAGCGATGAAGTCCAAGGACATCGCAGAAGTCGAGTTTGAGGCCAAGCGCGTACTTGCCAAAATCAAGGAATACCGCAAGCGCCACGGCACGGAAGATCACCCGTATGGGTCAAGAGAGAGTGGCGCGCTTCGCCGTGCCAGCCTCGATCTTTCCCGTTCTCTTGCTAAAATGCGGGAACGCCGGGATTGGAGCGAATAAGCATTTAGGCAAAACCAAAGTTTCGGGAAAAGTTTTTTCCGAAATCGGCAAATTCCCGCTTGCTTATTTATTCGCCAGCGAATAAAACAAGGGCAAGACGAAAGCGGAACCCGGCCCGCGCCCGCCGGGAACAAGCAGACAAGGAGATTCCGGGGATGAGTCAGCTTTTCGACAAAGAAACCGAACAGGCCCTTGAGGCCGCCGCCGAAGCCAACGCCAAGGCCGCCAAGAAGGGCCGCAACGTCAACCACGCGGCCAAGTGCCGCAAAGCCTGGGACGCCTTCCAGGCCGCCGCCAAAGCCGCCAGCGAGGCCGGCGTGAGCGTCACCCTGGCGCTTGAGGGCGATTCCGGCGGCGTCGCCACCGCCTTCACCGCGTCGATCACGGCCACCTACTAACACTCAACCCGGCGCAAGCCGGCCCACAACGAACTCCGATCAAGGAACTTCGTACAAGGAACCACCAGATGACCACTCCGACCACCACCACCGCCGTTGCCACCATGGACGCCTCCGCCATCGCCAACTTCGCCATCTTCAGCCCCGACGTGGACGTTGCGTCCATCCGCGAGGCCATGGCCGAGAACATGGCCGGCGAGGACGTGAGCGCCTTCGACCTGCCGCGCGTCAAGGTTCCGGCCGGCGGCGGCACGACCTGGACCGTGCCCACCATCGACGGCGAGGAAGACCGCAAGGAGCTTCTCGGCATCATCGCCTTCTCCAAGCCCGGCCGCTCGTGGTGGGAAGTCGCCCTGGAAGAGTCCGGCGGCGGCAGCGCCCCGGATTGCTCGTCCGACGACGGCGTGACCGGAACCAAGTTCGGCGACTGCGCCTCCTGCCCGCGCAATGTCTTCGGCAGCGCCCGCAAGGGAGCCGGCAAGGACTGCAAGGAAACGCAGTCCCTCTTCCTCCTGACACAGGACGGCGCGCTGCCCATCGTCGTGTCCGTGCCGCCCACCTCCCTCAAGCCGCTCAAGCAGTACAAGATGCGGCTGACCAGCGCCGGCGTCCCGCTGACCGGCGTCGTGACCCGCATCACGCTCAACAAGACCAAAAACGCCGGCGGCATCACCTACGGCGAGATGGCCTTCGCCGTGGCCGGCAAGCTCACGCCGGAACAGCGCGCCCATGTGGCCGGCTACGCCGCAGCCCTCAAGGGATCGTTCCTCAAAGCCCACAGCGCGGCCGTCAAGGCCGGCAACACCTACGACGCCCCGCCGGCCGATCTTCCCGAGGACAACCCCTGGAACGACGGCGAATAGCACAACACAAGCGGCGGCCTGGGAAACCGGGCCGCCATTTTTTATAGGAGGTCTACACCATGAAAGACTTGACGATCCTTTGCGCCCTTATCCTGGCCGTCGTGGCTGGCAGCTTCGCCGGTTCCGTAATCGCCGTCTACGCCATCAGGACCGAGAACGCCGCCGAAATGGCCGCGCTGCGGGCCAACGTCGAGCCGTTGATTTGTACGCTGCTCCAATCTACGGAGAAGAATTGATATGGGGATATTAAAACCATGGCAACACGCTAATCCGGCGATAAAAGAGGGAGAGCAGCCTTGAGGCCGTTGGTACACTACATCATCGGGGCCGTCATGGTTGTGCAGTCCAGCGCCTACACGCCGCACCCGTCCGAGGGCGGGCGCATCGCCGCAGACGGAAGACCGGCCCGGCCAGGGCACACGGTTGCTGTTTCCCGCGACCTAAAGCACCTCTTCGGCAAGACGATCCACATTGAAGGTGTGGGCAAGCGCGAGGTGCATGACATTATGGCCGGGCGCTGGAAATGCTCAATCGACATCTGTTTCCCCAATAAGAAAGACGCCAACGAATACGGAAGACAAAAGGTTGTCATCAGGGAGGTCAAGTAGATGAGTTCCAGGGAACAGATATACGCCTTTCTCGTCGCGCTTTTCGGCGACGACTTGGACGGCAAATGGCTGCTAGTGTGGACGAACCCGGGCAAAAAGTCCGTCTGGTTTACGTCCATTGAGGACGCGGCCATCTATGCGTCTACGCTTTCCGGCATCAACGTGTATTTCGGCATCTGCCTGTCGCCGGTCAACGCCGGGCCGGACGCGCGCTGCCCGGCGGCCAAGGTTGTGACCATGCCGGGCCTGTGGGCCGACATCGACATCGCCCACGGCGCGGCCCACGCCAAGCAAAACCTTCCGGCCGATCTGGCCGCCGCCAAGGCACTTGTGGCCGCGCTGCCGGTGCAGCCCACGATCACCGTTCACAGCGGCCACGGGCTGCAATGCTACTGGCTGTTCCGTGAGCCTTGGGACATCGACAACGACGTGGAGCGCGCCGAGGCCGCCGCCCTGGCCCGGGGCTGGCACGAGGTTGTGGCCGCCCAAGGCGCGCGCATGGGCTACGCCGTGGACGCCACCTGGGACTTGGCCCGCGTCTTCCGCCTGCCCGGCACGTTCAACGTCAAAGACCCGGCCAACCCCAAGCCGGTTCTGGTCATCGAAGAGTACGACGAGCGCCGCTACAATCCCGAGGACTTTCCTGAGTATTTCCCCGAGGACTTGAGCGCCTACAACGTCGAAATGGAGCGCGACAAGTCGTATCTGGCCGTGACGCTGACCCGCAAGCCGGTTGTGGACAACAACGCCTTGGAAGATATGTTCGACTTTGAGCCGCGCGCCAAGGCAACGTGGCTTCACAGGCGCAAAGACCTCGTGGATCAGTCCATGAGTTCCTACGACATGAGCCTTGCCGCCTACGCCGTGCAATGCGGCTGGTCGGATCAGCAGATTGCCGACCTCATCGTGTCCTTCCGGCTCAAGCACGGCAGCGAACAGGACATCAAGAAGGCGTTCCGCCTGGATTACATCAGCCGCACCATCAAAAACGCCCGCATCAAGTTCGGCCGGGCCGAGGCCGAGGCCGACGCCGACAAGGTGCTGGAACTGACCAACACGCGCATCATGGAGGAAGCCCTGGCCGCCAACACCCCCAAGGAGGAAACGAAAGTGAGCCAAAAACAGCAGGACGCGCAGGAAGGCCCCAAAACGCCCCGAGAGCGGCCGAAAGAGCAAAAGCCGGCCCAAGTATCGTCCGGCGACAAAAAGACGCTTATTGAGGCGATTTCGGCCAAGCTGGGCCTGCCTATCCGCCGGGTGCTGAAGTACCTCGCTGACCCGCCGGTCTACGCCCTGGACACGGCCCTGGGCGAAATCCAGATCGGAAATATCCGCTGCCTCATCCGCCTGGGGAATCTCCAGACCGCCGTGGCCGAAGCCGTGGGCGTCATGCTGCCGTCCAAAATCAAAGGGTGGGATCAGGTCGCCCAGGCGCTGCTCCGGGCTGTGGAAGAGGTGGACTGCGGCGAGGACGCCACGGCGTCGGGCCGGGTTCGGTACTGGCTGGAAAGCTATTTCGACTCCAACCGCATTTCCGAGGATTGGGAAAACGCCTGGAAGGGCAAAGTGCCTTTCCGCCGCGACGGCCGCCTGTACCTGTTCTTGCACAGCCTGCGCGACCACCTCGCCAAGGACGGCGACAAGCTGTCGGTCAAGGACATTTCCTACGACCTCAAGCGGTTCGGCTGCTCACCGCACACCATGGGCTTTACCGTCAACGGCCTCAAGACCACGCGCGCTGTCTTCGAAGTCCCGTCCCATTTCGACCACTGCGGCCGGCAGTCGGACAACCCCCTGGACGACGCCCTTGAGGATTGACGCGCCCTAGTCTATTCTCTGGCGAACACACGGCCCGCGAAACTTGTTGACAGGGGAATAGGGAAACGCTAATGTCCACGCACTCCATCGCGGTTTCCATCGCCAGCACCTCCATCCGATCCGTCCAGCCCCCCGACGCCACCGCCGACCGCCCGGCGGTGGCGTCTCCTTTTGGGGCTTTTTTTATGGCCCGAAACGGCCATTTAGGCACGGCGCTTGCTCTTACGCGCGCGCGCGCGCAAGTATATAAGCGCAAAAAAAGTACGAAGTGATTTCCAAGAATCAAAAACACACTAAACGACTAAACCAACCGAAGAAACACTATGACACACAAGGCAAAACACAGACTAAATCAATCTTATACACACTATCTATGGGGAGTGCGCGAGCGGACATCATTTCAGAAATTCGATCTATGTATTTTTTGCCCTATATATATGCGCGCGCGTAAGAGCAAGCGCCGTGCCGGAATGGCCTGCGGTGGTGGTTGTGAAGGCATTTTTGTGCAACAAAGTATTAGCAAGCGAGTAAGGAGCTGGAATGGAAGCGGAAATCGGTGGTGAATATCGTGTCTACGGACCTCCTGGCTGCGGCAAAACCACATGGCTGTCCAGGCAGATCGCCAGGGCGGCCCAAGCGCGCGGCTCGGATGAGGTGTTTGTGGCCTCGTTCACCAAGACGGCGGCGGTGGAGTTGATCGGCCGCAATCTGCCTATCAGCGACAAGGCGGTTGGGACGCTGCACAGCCATTGCTATCGGGCCATCGGCGACCCGACGATTGCCGAGGTGCATGTGGAGGACTTCAATGTGGAGTTTCCACACTACGCCTTGTCATCGTCAGCCAAGGGAAAGATGGACGAGGCGGCGGTTGATAGCGCGGTCGGAGAGACTGATGCGGACGCGCTGCTCAACGAGTACAACATCCTGCGCAACAAGATGATCCCCAAAGATCAGTGGTCGCCGGAAGTCCTTGGCTTTGCAAACGCCTGGGAGACGTTCAAGAAAAACAACGAGCTTCTGGACTTCACCGACCTCATTGAAACGGCCTACAAGAACTTTGACACGCCGCTCAATGCGCCGACCATCGGCTTCATTGACGAGTGCCAGGACTTGACGCCATTACAGTTTGAGCTTGTGCGCAAGTGGGGCCGCACAATGGAGCGGCTTATACTCGTTGGCGACCCGGATCAGCTTTTGTTTTCGTTCACGGGGGCGTCAGTCGATCCATTCTTGACGCCAATTGCAGAGGAAAACAAGCGCGTCCTGGCGCAGTCTTACCGCGTCCCGCGCAAACCACACGCGCTTGCGCTCAAATGGATTCGCCGTTGCAGCAAACGGCAGGATGTCGAGTATTATCCTACGGACGTTGAAGGCGCTGTGAGAAAGAACCAGGGCACATACCAGAAGCCCGGCCCGATCCTCGACGCCGCCGAGAAGGAGCTTGCCGCCGGCAAGTCCGTCATGCTGCTCACCAACTGCTCCTACCAACTGCAACCCGTCATCGCCGAACTGCGGCGGCGCGGCCTGCCGTTCCATAATCCCTACCGCATGAGCCGTGGCGACTGGAACCCGCTGGCCCGCCGCAAGGGCTGGCGCGCCTCTGACCGCCTCTTGGCGTTCTTGGAGCCGGCCGGGCCAGAATACTACGGCGACGCGCTTGGGCCGATTCAGCGGTACTGGACGCCTGCACAGCTTTGGGGATGGGCGGAATTATGCAGGTCGCGCGGTCTGCTCAATAAGGGCGCTCGCGACCTCATCAAAAAAACCATCGGGAAAGCCAACGAAATGTCGGCAACGGAGATTGCCGACTTCGTTCTTGATGCAATGGACATCGACGCGATTCCCGAGGCGCTACGCCTGGACTACAAGTGGCTTCTTTCCAAGTTATCGGCGGCAAAAATCAAGTCGCTGGACTTCCCGGTTGCAATTCTGGAATCGCAAGGACGCGACGCTTTGCGCGAGGAACCGCGTATTATTGTTGGTACTGTTCATTCGGTAAAAGGCGGAGAGGC